>DATNBG010000208.1:0-2647 GCA_035572075.1 Roseiarcus sp.
GTTGGCGAGATAGTCGACGAGGCGCATGTCGAAATCCTCGCCGCCCAGGAAGGTGTCGCCGTTGGTCGACTTCACCTCGAACACGCCGTCACCGATCTCCAGGATGGAAATGTCGAAGGTGCCGCCGCCGAGGTCGTAGACGGCGATGGTCTTGGAGCCGGTCTTCTTGTCGAGGCCGTAGGCGAGCGCGGCAGCGGTCGGCTCGTTGATGATGCGTAGGACCTCGAGGCCCGCGATCTTGCCGGCGTCCTTGGTCGCCTGGCGCTGGGCGTCATTGAAATAAGCCGGGACCGTAATGACCGCCTGGGTCACCGGGCCGCCGAGATAGGCCTCGGCCGTCTCCTTCATCTTCTGCAGGATGAAGGCGGAAATCTGCGAGGGGGAATATTGCTTGCCGTCAGCGGTGACCCAGGCGTCGCCGTTGGGTCCGCGAATGATCTTGTAGGGGACAAGGGTCATGTCCTTCTTGGTCATCGGGTCGTCGAAGGTCCGTCCGATGAGACGCTTGATGGCGAAGAAGGTCCGTTCCGGGTTGGTCACCGCCTGCCGCTTGGCCGGCTGGCCGACCAGCCGCTCGCCGTCGTCGGTGAACGCCACGATCGACGGCGTCGTGCGCGCGCCTTCCGAATTCTCGATCACCTTGGGGGTCGAGCCCTCCATGACAGCGACGCACGAATTGGTCGTGCCGAGGTCGATGCCAATTACTTTCGCCATGTCTTCTTTCCCCTAGTCATGCGCGAGACCGCCCGGCCCCGAAGCAGCCAAGCCCAGTTGGAAGAATTCCGCCGCGCGCTTAATAGCCATCGGCTTAAGCTCTTCCGATCTCCGTCTCTCGACGCTCAGATTTCCGCCGGATCGGCGCATTTTTCCTTGCGCCCGAACTGGCCAGTCGGGGCGTATATAGGGGGGGTGAATCGGCCGCGCAAGGCGCGCAAGCGGCGGATTCTTCTGGCGTTGAGGTCCTTTTTCCGAGCCCCCGTCCGCCTTCCCATTCGTCCTCGACGCTTCTAGACTCGACCGATGACGCGATGGCTCCTTCCCCTGATTTCATGCCTCTTCGCCGCAGTCCTCGCGGCGAGCGAAGCTCGCGCGCAACTGATGCTCCCGGGCGCCGCCCCCGCCGCGCGCGCGGGAGCGAAAGTCGCCCCCGCCAGGCGCAGGCCCTCCGGCGCCACAGCGAAAAAAGCCAGGACCGGGGCCAAGGCCGTCAAGGGCGTCAAGCTTGCGCCTGGGATCGCCAGCGTCGCCGGGCGCCCCCTCATGCTCAACGGCAAGTCGGGCCTTTTGCAGATTTCCGGCGACGACAAGACGGCGACCATCGACAAGCTCGAGCTTGCGGGCGAAGGCGTCTCCGACCCTTCGCAGCGCTGCGTCGTCGACATTGTCGGCGAGAAGCCGATCCTGGCGACCGGCGCCGGCCGTCCCGACGGCCTCGAACGGTTCGATGCCGACGTTCCGGCCTGTCCCTTCGCTTTCGACATCCTGGACGGCGCGGTTCTCGTGCCGTCCCAGATCACCGCCTGCCTGTTCAAGGCCGCCGATTGCCGGACCAGCCCCGCCGGCCTTTGGGGCCCCGCCGGGGACTCGCTCGAGGGCGAAGCGGCCGCGATCGTCAAGGAACGGGCGGAAGCGGAAAAGGCGATGGCCAAGGTCGTGCGCGCGATCGAGGACCGGGCCAAGGACAACCCGGACGCGGCCAGCCTCGCGCGCGATCAGAACGCCTTCGCCGGCCAGCGCGACGAACTCTGCCACGACTACGCCAAGGAAAGCCTCCACGGCTATTGCGCGCTCAAGGCGACCCAGGCCCAGACGGCGCTCCTTGAGACGCGGCTCGAGGCGCTCAAGGCCGCGGCCGCGCAGGCCACGGCGAGCGAAAAAGGCAAGACGGCGAAGCCGAAGAAGGGCGCCAAGCAGCCCTGATCGTCCTTGTTGCCGCCCCGCCGATTCGCGGCTTTCGGCGGATCCCGACGTTTGTTTGACAAAAGAGAAACTGCCATATATATTTCTCTTTTATCGACGGAAAGCACGGCATGAACGCGGTCAGGACAGGTCAGGCTTTCGAGACACGCCCTTCGGCGCTTTTTTCGCTTGGCGAAATGGTCGGGTCGTTTTGCCTGTTTTTCAGCCTCGTCTCCGCGCGAAGCGCAACGACCCGGCCGGCGCCGTCAACGACGCCGCCCCACTGTGACTTTCATTGAGCCGGATGTCGCGCCATGGTTGGATCGCGATCGGCCAGTCCGCCGCGCCGGCGAGCCGGATGGCGCCTGGGATCTTTGGAATCGCGAGGTGATCCGATGACGCAAAATCCGACCGGCGCGGACGGCGCCGTGACGGGGTCGAGCGCCGGCGGGGGCGCCCATTCGCTCAAGGCCAAGGCGGCCGAGGAGTTCCGGCGATTCCTCGTGCTCTTCTTCTACCTCTGGATTCTGTTCGGCGTTTTCGTGCTCAACCAGGGGGTCGTCCTGCGCGAGCGCGGGTTCGATTTCGCCATGCAGGGCTTCGCCTTCATCAACGCCCTTGTCTTCGCCAAGGTGATGATGCTGTTCGAAGTCTTCGATCCCGGGCGGTGGCTGCGCAAGAGGCCGCTCATCTATCCGATTCTGTACGAGACCCTGCTTTTGACCGTCCTCTTTCTCGTCGCCCACAT
>DATNBG010000209.1:0-7922 GCA_035572075.1 Roseiarcus sp.
GTCGCCTACGCCAAGCTCGCCGCGCTCGCGGCGGGCGCCGACCTGGCGCGCAAGGCTGTGAGCTGACGGCATGGGCCGGTTTCCGCAGGCGATCGCCGCCATGGGCGATGATGAGCGCGAGCGGGCGGCGAAACGCTACGCCGGCGGCTGCCTGTGCGGGGCGCTGCGTTATGAGGCGGCGGGCGAGCCGCTCGGCTCAGGCCATTGCTATTGCGCCGATTGCCGCAGGGCCTCGGGCTCGGGCTTCATCCCGTTCATGGGCTTCAGGGCGGAGGCCGTCCGCTTCACCGGCGAAGCGCGCCAGTTCCGCTCGAAGGCGGCGCATGGCGGGGAGGCGGTGCGAAATCGTTGCTCCAAATGCATGAGCCTGGTGTTCGGCGGCGAGATCGGCAAGTCCGATTCCTACACGCTCTACGCGGGCTCGCTGGACGACCCGTCCGCCTTCCGCCCGACCATGGCCATCTTCACCGCGGGCCGCCCGGCCTGGGCGATCATGCCCCCGGGCCTGAAGGTTTTCGAGCGGGCGCCGGGCTAGCGGCGGCGACTGGATAAAGGCGCCGCGTTTCCGGCAAGGCGAGTTTGAATATTTTTGCCTCCTCAAGCGTTTTTTGCTCCTGTGCCAACTGGGAGACCAAAATTGCGGGCCATTCTTTGCAATGCGTTCGATGGCGTCAAAGCGCTCACTTTCGGCGAAACGCCCGAACCCCGTCCACGAGCCAACGAGGTGCTGATCGACGTCCACGCCGCCTCGGTCAGCTACATGGACTATCTGATGACGACCGGCGGCTACCAGATGCGCCCTCCGCTGCCTTACGTGCCGGGCACGGACGCGGCTGGAATTGTCATTGAGGTCGGCGACCAGGTCGACCGGTTCCGGCCGGGCGACCGGGTCGCCTGCGAGGGCTGGCACGGCGCCTTCGCCGAGCGGATGACCGCGAGGGCGAGCACGACCGCCCTCTTGCCGGCGGGCGTCGGCTTTGTCGCCGGTTCGACCCTGCTCTACATGTACCTCACCGCCTATTACGCGCTCATCAGCCGCGCGCAGGCGAGGCCGGGCGAAACGGTCCTCGTCACCGGCGCGGCCGGCGGGGTAGGGCTCGCCTGCGTGGAGCTGGCGCGCATCCTCGACACGCGCGTCATTGCAGGCGTCGGAAGCCCCGCCAAGGCGGCCATCGTCCGCGACCACGGCGCCGACGCGGTCATCGACTATTCGAGCGAGGACGTGCGGGAGCGCGTGAAGGCGCTGACCGGCGGCGAAGGAGTCGACGTGTGCATCGACAATGTCGGGGGAAAGCTGTTCGCGACGCTGGCGCGGCTCATGCGGTGGAACGGACGGCTGCTGCCGGTCGGGTTCACCAGCGGCGAGGTGCCGTCGATCCCGATGAACCTGCCGCTTCTCAAGAATTATTCGATCGTGGGCATGTTCAGCGGCGCCTGGACGGAGCGCTGTCCCGACGAGGTCGAACGGGCGATGGAAGCGATCATGCAATGGGCCGGCGAAGGCAAGCTCAAGCCGCATGTCGATCGCGTGCTCCCGCTTGAGCGCGCGGCCGAGGCGATGAGCGCGATCGCCGGCCGTTCGGTCGTCGGCCGCGCGGTGCTGTCGGTGCGGTGACCCGTCATGGAGCAAGCATTGCGGGTCAAGCCTGTTGAGGACGCGCGGGACATTTCCGCCATCACCTACGGGTTCATGGCGTCCAAGGCCCTGTTCGCGGCGCTCGATTTCGACCTGTTCACGCATATCGGTCGCGGCGCGGATTCCGCGATCGAACTCGCGAGCGCGACCGGCGTCTCCGAGAATCGCATGCTCACCCTGCTGACCGCGCTGAAATCGCTCGGGCTCATCGTCGAGCGCCAGGGCCGGTTCGCCAACGCTCCGGCGACGGCGAAATTCCTGGTGGCGGGCGCGCCGGGCGACTTCCGGGATTATGTGCGCCTCGTGAACGGCGCCTTCGGCTATGAGAGTTTCCGGCATCTGACCCCGGCGCTTCGCGGGGAGCGGATTTTTCCCGACAAGGGCTTCTACGAGGGCATGATCTATTCGTCGGGGCTTGGCGGCGAGACCTTCAGCGCGGCCCAGCACTCGGGTTCGCTCGGCCCGGCGCGCCTGATGGCGAAGCGGACGCCGCTCGGCGGCCGCAAGCGCCTTCTCGACGCAGGCGGCGGAAGCGGCGCCTATACGCTCGCGTTCTGCGCCGCAAACCCTAAGCTCGAGGCGACCATCCTCGATTTTCCCGAGACCGTGGAGACGGCCAAAAGATATGTGAGAGAGGCCGGACTGACCGGCCGCGTCGCGCATCTGGCCGGCGACGCCGTCGCCACGGAGTGGCCGGAGGGGCATGACGTGGTTCTCATGTCCTATATCTGGAGCGCGGTGGGGAGACCGGACATCGCCGTCCTGGCCCGGCGCGCCTTCGACGCCCTCCCGTCCGGCGGCCTTGTTCTCGTCCACGACTTCATGGTGGACGCGGCCGGCGCCGGGCCGCCGTTCGCCGCCTGGTATCTGCTCGGCAGCGTCTTCGACAATCCGGAGGCGGTGCGCCTGACGCCGGCCTTCGTCGAGGACGCTCTCCGGCAGGCGGGCTTTGAGATCGACGCGACCGAGGTGATGTTGCCGGGAATCACCATGCTGACCAAAGCGCACAAGCCGGGATGAGCGCCGGCAGGCCGCCGCCCCTCGCCGCCTCGCCTCCGCCCGCGGTTTCTGTATAGTGCGGCCATCCGGAGTCGTTCGTGGCCGCTCAATTCCCGCAATCGTTTTCAACGCGCTTCAGCGCGCTCGCCATAGCGTTCGCGCTTGGCCTTTCGGGTTGCGGCCGGTATGGCCCGCTCGAGCCTCCCGGCTCCGCTGCGCCCAAGCCCGCGAACACGAACCCCACGAGCATGAGCGCCCTCTCCCACCCGTCGATCCCGCCGATCGTGCCCCCGAAGCAGCCGTTCTTCCTCGATCCCCTGCTCAAATAGCCGCTCATGCAGCCTTTTTCCTATCGCGGCGGCGCCCTCCATTGCGAGGACGTCGCCCTGGCGACGATCGCCGAAGCTGTCGGAACGCCCTTCTATTGCTATTCCAGCACGGCCATCGAAACGAATTTCCAGGCCTTTCGAACCGCGTTCAAGGGCCAGGACGCGGCGATCTTCTACGCCATGAAGGCCAATTCGAACCAGGCGGTGCTGGCCACGCTCGCCCGCCTCGGCGCCGGCATGGACATCGTGAGCGAGGGCGAGCTGAGACGGGCCCTGGCCGCGGGCGTGCCGGGCAACCGCATCATCTTCTCCGGCGTCGGCAAGACGCTCTCCGAGATGAAGTTGGGGCTAAGTGAGAAAATCTTCTGTTTCAACGTCGAATCGGAGGCGGAGCTCGAGGCGCTGTCGCGCGCGGCCTCCGAGGCCGGCGCTGTCGCGCCGGTCGCCATCCGCGTCAACCCGGACGTCGATGCGCTGACCCACGCCAAGATCGCCACGGGAAAATCGGAGAACAAGTTCGGCGTGCCGATCTCGCGCGCCCTTGAGGTCTACGCCCATGCCCGCGCGGCGCCGGGGATCAAAGTCGAGGGCGTCGGTATGCATATCGGCTCGCAGATCACCGATCTCAAGCCGTTCGACAACGCCTTCGCCCTCATGGCCGAGTTCGTCCAGGCGCTGAGAGCCGACGGGCACACAATCGAGCATGTCGATCTCGGCGGGGGCCTCGGCATCGCCTATCGCAACGACAACCATCCTCCGCCCTCTCCCGAGCAATACGCGAAAATCGTCGCCGGGCGCATGGACGCGCTCGGCTGCAGGATCATCCTGGAGCCGGGGCGCGCGATCGTAGGGCAGGCCGGCGCGCTGGTCGCTTCGGTCCTCTACCTCAAGAAGGGCGAGGCCAAGCGTTTCGTCATCGTCGACGCGGCGATGAACGATCTGGTGCGCCCGACCCTCTATGACGCCCACCACGACATTCTGCCGGTCAAGGCGCCCGAGCCGCACGCCGCTCTTCTGACCCGGAGCGACGTGGTCGGCCCGGTCTGCGAAAGCGGCGACTATCTGGCGCTCGACCGCCACTTGCCCGCGCTCGCCGCAGGCGAGCTCGTCGCGGTGATGAGCGCCGGCGCCTATGGCGCGGTGCAGGCCGGGACCTACAACACCCGCCTGCTCGTTCCGGAAGTGCTGGTGAACGGGGCGGAATACGCAATTGTGCGGCCGAGGCGGACTTACGAGGAATTGATCGGCCTCGACACACTTCCGCCTTGGTTAACGTGAGGCTTGGGGAACCAGGGACGCGGCAAGGGCATTATCGCAACGGCGTCAGCCAGGCGCGCCGGCCTGTAAAAAAGCACCAAACTCTGCTAAATTCAGCTCGCCAACCAAGGGATTCGGGCGTCGCGGTGAACGACTCGGTTAAACCATCCAGCGGCGGCGGGCGCCTCGCGGCGCTTTCCGCCTTGGCGCGCCGCGTGCTCATGGTCGAGCGCGCCTGGCCGCCGCTCGTCTTCGCGCTCGCGGTCGTAATCCTGTTTCTCGCCGCCTCGTGGGCGGGGACATGGCAATTCGCGCCGCGCTCCGTCCGGATCGCGGGCGTCATCCTGCTCGCGCTTGGCGTGGGCGCCGCCCTCTCGCCGCTCTTGAGATTGCGCCGCCCGGCGGCGCGGGACGCGTTGGCGAGGCTCGACCGCGATTCGGCGGCGAGCCATCGTCCCGCCTCCTCGCTCGCCGATACCCTCGCCAACGACCAAGGCGATCCCGCGACCGAGGCGCTCTGGGCGGCGCACCGGGCGCGGCTCGAGCGCGCGGTCGACGCGATCCACGTCGCCCCGCCCTCGCCGCGCATGGTCGAGCGCGACCCCTACGCGCTGCGCTTCGGCGCGGCGCTGCTCGCTTTCGCTGCGGCGGTCGTGGCGGGGCCTGAGATGTATGGGCGTCTCGCGGCGGCTTTCGACTGGCGCGGCGAGGCGGCGGTCGCCGCCGCCGCGTCGCGCATCGACGCGTGGATCGACCCGCCGCCCTACGCCGGCCGGCCGCCGGTGGTGATCGACTTCAAAAGTCCCAATCCGCAGGCTCTCACCGTTCCCGAGGATTCGGTCCTGGTGGTGCGCGGCGATCCGGGGGTCGTTAAGACGCGCGTCGAAGGGGCGATCGCGCCGGCGGAAGAGAACGGGGCTTCGGGGGACGCCTCCGCCAAGCCTCAAGCCCCGAAGGCTCAAGCCGCGAACGCCCAAGCTCCGAACGCTCCGGCCGAAAACCGCTGGACCATCCATGGGGCGGGCAAGGCGACGATTCTGCGCGACGGGACGCCCGCGGCGAGCGTCGTTCTCGCCGTCATTCCGGCCGGCAAGCCGACGATCGCCCTGACCGAGGACCCTCGCGACAACCTCAGCGGCACGCTGACCCTCGCCTACCGGACCGCCGACCGCTTCGGGCTCGCCAGCGCCCGGGCGACTTTCGCCCGCGCGCATGAGGGCCCGGGCCCCGCCCCGCGCACGCTGAGCCCCCCGCCGGAGGCCGCCCTCGAGCTGCCGGCGCCCGAAAACGGCGCGGGCGACGCGAAAAGCACGATCGATCTTTCCGAGCACCCCTGGGCGGGGGCGAAAGTGACGATGACGCTGAGCGCCACCAGCATTTCCGGCAAGACCGGCGAGAGCGCGCCGGTCGAACTGACGCTGCCGCAGAGAATGTTCCACAATCCCCTCGCCCGGGCGCTGGTCGAGCAGCGCCGCAACCTCATTCTCGACCCCGACCATGCGCCGAAACAGGTGATAACCGCGCTGACCGGCCTCGCCGTCGCGCCGGAACTGTTCGACACGCCGGCCAATGTCTATCTCGGCCTCAAGGAGGCGAAGACCTCGCTCGAACACGCCCGCAACGACGCCGATCTTTTGGATGTCGCCGCCATGCTGTGGGCGATGGCCCAGCAGATCGAGAACGGCAATGCGAGCCAGGCCGAGCGCGACCTGCGCGCCGCCGAGCAGGCGCTGCGCGAGGCGCTTCAGCGCGGCGCGAGCGACCAGGAAATCAAGAAGCTGATGGACAGATTGCGCGAGGCCGCCAGGCGCTTCATGAACGAGATGGCGAAGAATGCGCAGCCCGACGCGAACGCGGACGACCAGAACCTTCAGGCGCAGGATCTCGACAAGCTGCTCGATCAGATGGAGCAAACCGCCCGCAACGGCACGCGCGAAGACGCCCAGGCGATGCTCGATCAGATGCAGGACATGTTCGAGAACATGCGCAGCGCCCGCGACGCCCAGGAAAGCCCGGCCGAACGCGAGATGCGCAAGCAGATCGGCGAACTCGAGAAGCTCTTGCGCGACCAGCAGGCCTTGCGCGACGACACGTTCCGATCCGACCAGAAGGACCGCGCGCGCAAGCGGGCCGGGCGCAACCGCTCCATGCAGCAGGATTTGCAGGGCGAGCAGGACCAGGATGGGTCGAACGCGCCCGATGAGGGCGACGATTCCCTCTCGCCGGACGAGCAGGCCCAGGACCAGGCCGAGCGGAACCAGCTCAGGGATCGCCAGCAGGAACTGCGCGACCGGCTCGCCGAGTTGCAGCGCAAGCTCAAGACTCTGGGCATGAAGGGCGAGAAGGGCTTCGACGACGCCCAAGGCGACATGAAGGAAGCCGAAGGCGACCTCAAGGGCGATCAGGGCGGCAAGCCCGGCCGAAACGGTCAGACCGGCAAGGGCGCGGCGGTGGACGCGCAGGGGCGCGCGCTCGACGCGCTGCGCCAGGGCGCCCAGGGGTTGCAGAAGCAGATGGACGGCCAGGGCAAGGGACGCAACGGCCGGGGCAATTATGTCGCGCGCAGGGGCCGGCCCGGCGAACGGTTCGGCGACGATCCGCTCGGCCGCGGGGCAGAGGGCGAGAAGGGCCGCGAGGAGGGGCCGCTCAGGGAATCGGGCAGCGCCGTTGAGCGCGCCCGCCGCGTCATGGAGGAATTGCGCCGCCGGCTCGCCGACCCCGCGCGCCCTGTCGAGGAGCGCGACTACCTCGAACGGCTGATGAAGCGCGATTGAGCCGCCCCCCGGCGCGAGTCGCGGTTAGGGGGCGCAACTTCGAATGTGATAATACATATACAACATGTGATAATTTTGAAGCGCGAACCTAAACGGGGTCCCAAGCGCCTGAAAACATTAGGGCGCGGGCCTAAAATGGAACTAAGCCAAAAGGCGCGCTGTGATCCGCCCTGCTTCCAGCGATTCCACTTTGAAGGCCGGAAGGCTCCGGCGAGCCTTTCGTCGCGCGTATCCGAAGGCGGGTCTCCTCACCTGGCCCGGGTCCAGCCGAACGATTTGCAGATGAGCCCGCCGAGCACGCAGCCGGCGGTGATGAGATGGTCGCCGGAGAGGGTCATCTTGCCGGAATAGCGGCGCCCGTCCTCGGGATTGAACGCGCTTCCGGCCCAGGCGTTCTCGCCCCTCGGCTTCATGTCGAAGAACACCTCCTCGCCGATCCTGCCCGCGCCGTCCGGGTCCCGCTTCCAGGCCAGGAAGCCGCAGACCGCATCGCCCCCGCAAGGCGAGAAGCGAATCTTCGCCGCCCCGTCGTCGCGCGCCCAAATTCCGGTGACGCCGGGGGCGGCGCCCGCCGCAGACGCCGCCACAATCGCTAAAGCCGCGAGCAAAACGCGCCTCATCGTTCCTCCTGTTTTGACCGCTCAAGCTTTGCCCATCAGGGGGCGAACGAGGCCCGCCGTCAAGGCGAAGCCTTGAGCGCCTCGGCCCAAAGCGGACGATAGCCGCTCTTGAGCGCCGCGACCGTCGAGGTCGGGGTCAAGACATCAACCACGGCGTCCGGATCGAACGGCGCCTCCGCCCCGTAGCCGGCGAAGCTCCACGGCAGAAGCGCGCCCGCGCGCAAGGCATAGGCGCGCCCGTCGCGCGCGATCATCGCCCCGTCCGGCAATTCTCCGAGCCGCGCCCGCCACAGGCGCTTGCGCTTCA
>DATNBG010000210.1:0-2104 GCA_035572075.1 Roseiarcus sp.
GAGGTCCGACAGTTCCTTCGTCCCGTAGCGGGCGTAGCCTGCGCAGCGGATGGTCGTGCCGCCGAACGCCGCCATCATGTAGTGGCAGGCCGGTATCTCCTTCCGCGCGATCGCCAGCACCGTCGCATAGGTCGAATGGGTGTGGACGATCGCGCCGACGTCCGGGCGCGCCCTGGTGATGTCGAAGTGAAAGCGCCATTCCGTCGATGGCTTCAAGGGGCCGCTCCAGGCGCCGTATTCTCCCTCGAGCGGCATCGCGGCGATCGAGTCGGCCGTCATGGCTTCGTAGGGCGTCGCCGACGGGGTGATGAGCAGGACGTCCTTGTAACGGGCGGAAATGTTGCCCGAAGTGCCCTGATTGAGCCCGTTGGCGTTCATCCACCGCGCCTTGGCGACGATATTCGCGCGCAGCGCCCGTTCGTCCCTGGTCATGTCTCCGCCCTTTCCGCCAGCTTCCGCGCCCTTGACACCGCGATAGAGCCATGAAAAAAATATCACGCCAAGAAAAAAATTACAGGGAGCGAAATGCGGGACGTCGTATCGCCATCGCCCGATGATCCTGATGGGGAGTTGTGCGCCCGGGCCGCATGGCTTTACCACGGCGCGGGCCTGACCCAGGGCGAAGTGGCGAAGCGGCTGAGCGTCCCGAACGTCAAGGCGCATCGCCTGATCGCCCGCGCAAACCGTCTTGGCTTCGTTCACGTCTCCATCGACGCGCCGGTCGCCGCCTGCGTCGAGCTCGAAGAGGCGCTGCGGCGAAAGTTCTCCCTCAAGCAATGCCTCGTCGCGCCCGATCTCGACGACGCCCCTCTGCCGCTCAGGAGTCTGGGGTTGTCCGGCGGCCGGTTTCTGCGCCTGGCGATCGAAGGGGGCGAGCACGCGATCATCGGGGTCGGTCACGGCCGCACGCTCGCGGCTTGCGTCAACTGCCTGCCGCGCATGGACGTTCCCGCTCTGAAGCTGGTTTCCCTGCTCGGCGGCATGACCCGCCGCTATGTCACCACGCCCTTCGACGTGATCCATCGTCTGGCGGAAAAGACCAACGCGGCGGCTTATGTGCTGCCGCTGCCCTTTCTGGCCAACACGCCGGAGGACCGGAAAGTTCTCATCGAGCAGCGCGGCGTCGCGGATGTGTTCCGGCTCGGGGTGGAATCGACCCTGCGCCTGGTCGGCATCGGCTCGATCGACGACAACGCCTCCATTCTGTCGACCGGCCTGGTCGAGAAGCACGAGTTCGCGGAAGCGCGCGCGCTCGGCGCGGTCGGAGAATTGCTTGGCCATTTCTTTTCGCCCCGCGGCGATATGATCGAGAGCGGTCTGTCCGCGCGGGCGCTGTCGATGTCGGCCGCCGACATTGAGCGCCGCCCGACGATCGCCGTCGCCGGGGGCAAGGCGAAGGTCCAGGCGATCAAGGGCGTGCTGGCCAGCGGTCTCATGCATGGCCTGATCACCGACGAGAACACCGCGAGAGCGCTCGCGGATTAAGGGCGCAAGCCCGATGAGGAAGAGAGGAAGGGAGCGAGCAATGCACGACAAGGCGAAAGACTTCTTTGCGGCCTTCAAGGCCGGCCATATGAGCAGACGCGAACTGATGAGCGGCGCGGCCAAACTCGGGATCGGCGCGGCGGCCGCCAATTTTCTCCTGAACGGCGCCGCAACCGAGGCTCTGGCGGCGGATTTCGACTGGATGAAGTTCAAGGGGACGAAGCTTCACCTTCTCCTCAACAAGCACCCTTACGCCGACGCGATGATCGCCGATCTCGCCAACTTCAAAACCCTGACCGGCATGGACGTCACCTACGACATTTTTCCGGAGGACGTGTATTTCGACAAGGTGACTGCGGCGCTGTCATCGAAGTCGAGCCAGTACGACGCCTTCATGACCGGCGCCTACCAGACCTGGACCTATGGGCCCGCGGGCTGGATCGAAGACCTCAACCAGTGGATCAAGGATCCGGCCAAGACCAACCCGAAATACGACTGGGACGACGTTCTGCCCAACCTGCGCGCCTCGACCGCATGGAATGGCGTCCCCGGCGGGGAGCTCGGCTCGCCCGACGCCAAGCAATGGTGCATTCCCTGGGGCTTCGAATTGAACTCGATC
>DATNBG010000211.1:0-7395 GCA_035572075.1 Roseiarcus sp.
TGCGCCAGATGCGCGACGAGCTTGACGTTCAAGTCGGCGCACTGATCCGCATCGAGCGGCGGCTTGACCGGGTCGAGGAGCGCCAGCGATCATAAGCGAGCAGCGCCAAGATTTCGCCTAAGTGGATGAGGCTGCGTTTGAGCAGGACAAAGCCCTTGCGCGGGCTGGCGCTTCGTTGAAGCATGCCGCGAATCGCGGATTCGCGAAAGAGCGCATGCTGCAGAACCCCGTATATCCGGCCACGCTGTTCGTGATCCTCTGCGCGAGCGCGGGGCTCGGCTTCTTCATCCATCCCCGCCTGCCGGAGAGACATCGTTCGCCCCAATCGCTCGCGCTCGTGCAGCTCGCCATCGGCCTGCTCGTGACCTTCGCCGCGATCGTGCTCGGTCTGCTCACGACGTCGGTCAAGGCCGGCTTCGACCAGGCCTTCGCCGATCGCGGCGACTACGCGGGCAAGCTCGCGGCGCTCGAACGCTGCCTGCGCGACTACGGGCCGGATACCGCGCCGATGCGGGACGACCTTCGCGCCTATGCCGCGGCGGTCATCGCCAGCACCTGGCCCGACGAGCCGCCGCCCAGGGGCGTCGCCTACCCCGACACATCGAAGATGCCCCTGACCGGAGAGGCTCCGGTCCTGGCGAACCTCATGAATGACGTCGGCTTGAGGACGATGGCGCTCGATCCAAAGGACCCGTTTCATCGCAATCTCATGGCCGCCTGCGTTGAGAGATATCGCGACGCTTCTCTTGCCCGGTGGAGGGTGATCGAAGGCGAGTCCGGCTCGATCTCCCCGCCCTTCTACTGGGTGATGGTGTTCTGGCTTGCGATCCTGTTTGGCGCTTTCGGCCTGAGCGCCCAGCCCAATCCGCTGGTGGTGACGGTGGTCGCGCTTTGCGCCCTGTCGATCACCGTCGCCGTCGCCGTGATTCTTGACATGGACGAGCCCTACGGCGGCCTGTTCGGCGTCCCCAGCACGTCCATGCGCCAGGCGCTCACCGACATGACGCCGTGAGCGGCGCCGGCGCTGTTCCTCTTTGTTCGAGAGGGTGTTAGCGTCACCACCGGTAGCGGCTGTTTTTCGACTGAGAACAATTTGAGCAGCGGGGGATTACATGACCTCGGATCGCACGTTCGAGCTTGGCCTCGTCATGGCCGGAGCCATATCCGCGGGAGCCTATACCGCGGGCGTCATGGATTTCCTGTTTGAAGCGCTCGACGCCTATTACGAGGAGAAGCGCAAACCGGGCTGGGACGGCCCGACGCATGATGTCCGCATTCCGATCATGTCCGGCGCCTCGGCCGGCGGCATGACCTCGGCGATCTGCGCGCTGCACGCGTTCCACGACCTCGCGCATGTGTGGCCGGGCAAGCCTGTCCCGCCGCCGGAGCGGAACCGGCTCTATTCGAGCTGGGTCAGCGACATTTCCCTCGACAGGCTTCTGAAGACATCCGACTTGGACGCTCCCGATGTTCGGGGACTGAAGTCGCTGCTGTGCTGCAACGTGCTCGATGAGATCGTCGCCGAGGCTTTCAACATGAGCGGCGTCTGCGATCGCGCGTGGATCGGGCGAGGCGACGACCCTTCGCTGCGCGTGCGATTGACGCTCACCAACCTGCGCGGCGCGCCCTATTCGTTCCGGTTGTTCGGCAGCGACACGGACGAGACCTATGGCATGCTCAATCACGGCGATTATTTCGACTTCGCGGTCGGCAAGGCGCCGGTCCTTGCGCCGGGCGCGGACCCGGGGGCGACGCCGCTCGACGTGACGAACCTTGGCCAGCAGGAATGGCGCGTCTATCGTCAGACGGCGCTGGCCACGGGCGCGTTTCCGGTCGGGCTCGCCCCTCGCCTCATCGAGCGGCCCGACACCTCCTTTTATGGCCAGGCGCAAAGCTTCGGCTACGAAGACCCTTCGACAGGCAAGTACTGCCCAGTCAAGCCGGACGCCTGTTTCGACAAAATCGCGCCTTACGGGTTCGTCTCCGTCGATGGCGGCGTCATCGACAATGCGCCGCTGGAACTCGCGCGGCGATATCTGTCGGGGGGCGCAACGGTTCGCAATGATCGCAGCGGCGACAGCGCAAGCAAGGCCGTCCTGCTGATCGCGCCGTTCCCGAATTTCGCCGCGGTCCCTCCCCAAGACGACGACGATCTGCTCGCAAGTGTGCTGCAGCGGCTTTTGTCCTCGCTTGTCGATCAGGCGCGATTCAAGCCCGAGGAATTGCAGCTCGCGGCGAGCGACGCCTGTTTCTCGCGCTTCATGATCTCGCCCACCCGTCGGGGCAACGGCACGGCGATGGCGAAACAGTTCCCCATCGCAAGCGGTGTCCTCAACGGCTTCGGAGGCTTTTTGCACGAGTCGTTCCGGCGCCACGACTATCTTCTTGGCCGCCGCAACGCGCAGGCCTTCCTGCGCTGGAACTTCGGGCTCCCGGAGACCAACGCTCGCCTTTTCAAGGGAGTCTCGATCAACGACGATCGCTGGCACATCCGCGACGCCGGCGACGCGACGGCGACGCTGGCCGCGGCCGACGACAAGAAGCTCGCCAAGAAGAAGTTCGCGGAGACCGCGGACGGTTCAAGGACAACATTCGGGTTTCCAATCATTCCGCTGGTCGACCGCCTGCTGACGCCAATCGAAATTCCGGCGGCGGACATGCCGAAACCGGACGACGTCGATCGCGTCGCCCTCGCCGCAAAGATCGACGCGCGCGCCAGAAAGGTAATGGCGACCCTGATCGACGTCGATCTTCGCCGCGTGACCCATGCTCTCGGGCTGGACACCGGACCGCTCGCGAATGTGGCGATGGTCGGCGCCGACTGGTTCGGCGGCCCGTTCCTGGCGAAGGTCCTGACCAAGAAGGCGGAGACGGTCATCGACCAGGCGCTCGAGCAGGTGAGAGAGGCGTTTCGCCCGAACGGCGCCGGCGCGCCCTAAACGATGCGGCTCTCGCGCCCCTTCCAGTAGCGCTCGCGCAACGGGGCCTTGTAGAGCTTGCCGGTCGGCAGGCGCGGCAGCTCCGCCTCGAAATCGATCGAGCGGGGGCATTTCAAATGCGCGAGACGCTCCCGGCAGAAAGCGATCAGCTCGGCCTCCGTCTCCGCCCCCTGAGCGACGCCCGGCATGAGCTCGACGACCGCCTTCACCTCCTCGCCCATTTCCTCGTTCGGCACCCCGAAAACGGCAGCGTCGGCGACCTTCGGATGAGTGACAAGCAGGTTCTCGCATTCCTGCGGATAGATGTTGACGCCGCCGGAAATGATCATGAACGAGGCGCGGTCGGTAAGATAGACATAGCCATCCTCGTCGACATGGCCGATGTCGCCGAGCGTGCTCATTGTGCGATCGGGCGAGCTGACTTCGGCCGTCCGCACCGGATCGTTGAAATATTCGAAGGGCGAGGCGGTCTTGAACCAGATCCTGCCGGTCTCACCCGCCGGAACCTCGCGCATTTCGTCGTCGAGCACGTGAAGCTCGCCATAGACCGATCTGCCGACGGTGCCTGGATGGGCGAGCCATTCCGCGCTGTCGCAGACTGTCATGCCCATCGCTTCCGTCGCGCTGTAATATTCGAGGATGATCGGCCCCCACCAGTCGATCATCGCCCGCTTGACCGGCGCGGGACAGGGCGCGGCGGCGTGGATCGCGACTTCGAGCGAGGAGAGATCATAGGCGCGGCGCACGGCGTCCGGCAGCTTCAGCATGCGCGAGAACATGGTCGGCACAAGCTGCGTATGGGTGACCCTGTGCTTCTCGATGAGCGCCAGGACTTGCTCGGGGTCGAAGCGCTCCATGACGACGACCGTGCCGCCGCGCCTGATCGTGCCGCCGACCCCGGCCAAGGGCGCCGAATGGTAGAGCGGCGCGGGCGAAAGGTACACCTGGCCCTCGCGAAACCGCCAGACGTTGAGGCGCGCCGCGAGCGCTGACAACGGCTCGCCGGGCGGCTGGTTGGGCAGCGGCCGCAGCACCCCCTTGGGCCGGCCGGTGGTGCCGGAGGAATAGAGCATCGCTCCGCCAAGCGACTCGTCCGCAATCGGACTTACGGGAAAGCTGGCGGTCGCCTCGGCGAGGTTCATGAGGCGCGCCCCATCGCCAGGCCCATCGATGATGAGACAGACCTCGACCCCGGGGCAATCGGCGAGCGCCTGAAGCGCGATCCCGCGCTTCGCCTCTGACGTGATGAGAACCTTCGACAGGCTGTTGTTGACGATATAGGCGACCTCGGGCGCGGTCAGGTACGAATTGACTGCGGTGTAGTAGAGCCCGGATCGCTCGCCCGCCGCGCAGCATTCGACATAGCGCGGATGGTTCTCCATGAAGATCGCGTAGTGGTCGAGGCGCTCGAGGCCGATCGCGCGCAAGAGATGCGCGAGGCGGTTGCTGCGCGCCTCGAACTCGCGATAGGCGATGATTTCGCCCGATCGCGCCATGACGATAGCCGGCTGATCGGCGCGCACCTCGGCATGCCGTCCCGGATACATGCCTCAACCCTCCCCTCGCGCGGAGCCCTCTTCCGCCCGGGTTGCGCGACACGGCGACGAGCCTCAGCGGCTGAGCGCCGCGATCAGATCGTCGACGCCGATCGGCGAAATGCCGAACAGGCCCGAATAGGGCTGGCTGAACTCGAGGATCACGAACATCGCGCTCGCGACCGCGACCGAGCCAAGCGCCGCGGCGGCGACGCTAAGCGCGTTGAACGTGCCAAGCAATCCATAGCTCATGAACAGCAAGGCCGACCATCCGACGACCACGAAGATCAGAAGCTTCGGCACCGGATTGGCCAATTGACGGGACATCCGCACGGTGGTCTCGACCGCCTCGAGAAAATTGGGCATGGCCGTCAGAATCAACTGCTTCTGCTGTTCGGTCGCCGGCTCGAGGCTGTCGAAGAACGCCGTGATTTCACGCAGGTCGGCGCGCAATTGCGCATAGGGCGACCTGCCGTCCGACCGATCGCCCTCGCCCCAGAACCAGCCGCGTCCGCGGACCACCGCCGCGCGCAGGAGGTCGCGCCCGCGGCGCGCTTCCGGCCCATATTGCTCGAAGGCGAAATCGAGCTTCATGATCAGCGGACCCAGCGACTGCGATTCCGCGTTCTGGTGGCTGTAAACGCCATAGCTCGCCCAGATAAGCAGACCGAGGACCAGGGCCAGCATCAAGGTGACGAGGCCAATGATCGAGCCGATCATGCCTCTGGCGTCAGCGACATGCTGAGCCGGCAACAGCCAATGCAGGAAGAAGCCGAGAAGACCGCTCGCGAAGGTCAGGACGGCGACGACCAGGCTTCGGGCGAATGGGCTCACGCGTTCGCCTCAACGGCGTCGCCCGCGCCCTCGCCGCGGGCGCGCCTGAGCGCTTCGGCGCCGCTCATCGCGCGCCCGGCCGGCCAGGCGCCGAAATCCGCGGGAAGCGCCAGCGCCTGGGCGAGCCTGAGCCGGAAGGCCTCGCGCGGAATCTCCACCGCCCCGAGGCTCGCCAGGTGCGCGGTCAAGAACTGCGCGTCGAGCAGCCGGAACCCGCCGGTCTGAAGGCGGGCGATGAGATGCACGAGCGCGACCTTCGAGGCGTCTCGGGCGCGATGAAACATGCTTTCGCCGAAGAAGGCGCCGCGCAGGCTCACGCCATAGAGGCCGCCGACCAGGGCGTCGCCCTCGTAAGCCTCGAGGGAATGCGCATGGCCGGCCGCGAACAATTCGCCATAAAGGCGCACGATCTCGTCGTTGATCCAGGTTTTCTCGCGCCCGGCGCAGGCGCGCACGACCGCTTCGAACGCGCAGTCGGCGACCACCCGGAACCGGTCCGACCGCACCGTCCTGGCGAGGCTGCGCGAGACGATTAGGCGATCGAGCGGAAAGATTCCGCGCGCCTCTGGCTCGACCCAGAACAGCTCCTTGGCGTGGCGGCTCTCGGCCATCGGAAAGACCCCGATCGAATAGGCCCTGAGCAGAAGGTCCGCCGTCAGTTCGAATTTTCGCGGCGCGGATTTCATGTTTGTGATCGTGGAACCGTCTGCTGAGGCCGTCAAGCGCGGCGCCGCCCAGGATCGGGACGAGCGCTTGGCGCGCGCCGCTCGGCATAGTCAAAGCAACAGACGCCCGCGCAGGGACGCTTTTTTGCGGCTATGATAGAATGGTCATGAAAGCGCACAATCATTGTCGGCGAAAGAGGAGCGTTGAAACCATGGGGTCGGCCCCCCGGGTCACATCAGCAGCTGAAGGCTTGCCGCGCCGGCGGTTCACGGTCGCCGAAGTGGAGGCGATGGTCGCCGCGGGCGTGATGGACGAGGACGAGCGCGTCGAGCTGATCGGGGGCGAATTGGTTCCGATGTCGCCCAAGGGGAATCACCACGAAGTCTTGAAGGCGGCGTTGCTGCGCCGTTGGTATCGCTCGGCCCCTGACGAGGTCGACCTCATCCCGGAGACGACCTTTCGCCTGAGCGAAGACACCTATCTCGAGCCGGACGTCGTCATCTATCCCCGGCCGAGCGGCATCCGAGGTCTCAAGGCTGACAATGTCCTGCTCGTCGTCGAGATCGCGGACTCCTCGCTTCGCTACGACATCGGCCGCAAGGCGGCGCTCTGCGCGAGTTTCGGTATCCGCGAGCTTTGGGTGATCGACGCGGTTCAGCTCGCGACGCGAATTTTCCGCGAGCCGGCGGCGGACGGCTATCGCGACGCGCATGATTTCGGCGCCGCCGATCGCCTCGTCCCGCTCATCGCGCCGGAGGCCTTCGCGCTGCGGCTGGATGAGCTGGAGCTGAGCTGAGGGGCAGGCCCGCCACTCGTCCTCACGCCTGCTTTTTCAGCTTCACCACATTGTGCAGCGTCGCGTCGGCGGTCTCGAAGAAGCGGCGGACGCCGCGCGCGGCCTGGCGGATGCGTTGCTCGTTCTCGACCAGCGCGAGGCGGACGAAATCGTCGCCGTGCTCGCCGAAGCCGATCCCCGGCGCGACCGCGACGTCGGCCTTCTCGATGAGCAGCTTCGAGAACTCGAGCGAGCCCAGATGGCGGAAGCGCTCGGGAACCTGGGTCCAGGCGAACATCGAGGCGCTCGGCTTCTCGATTCCCCAGCCGGCGGCCGCGAAGCTCTCGATCATCACGTCACGTCTGCGCTTGTAGGTTGCACGCATCTCGCGCACGCAATCGTCCGGCCCGTTGAGCGCCGCGGCGGCGGCGACCTGGATCGGCGTATAGGCGCCATAGTCGAGATAGGACTTGACCCGCCCGAGCGCGGCGATGAGGCGCTCGTTGCCGACCGCAAAGCCGATCCGCCAGCCCGCCATCGAAAAGGTCTTCGACATCGAGGTGAACTCGACCGCGACATCGAAGGCGCCCGGCGCCTGAAGAATCGACGGCGGCGGGTCATTCTCGAAATAGACTTCGGCGTAGGC
>DATNBG010000212.1:0-3532 GCA_035572075.1 Roseiarcus sp.
GCCGTTGCGCGGCGCGTCGGTGGCGGAATCGACCCAGTCCAGGCTTTCATTGTGGCAGAGCGTCATCAGCCTGACGCCGGCCGCGCGCCAGATCCTGAGCGGGCTCAGCGAATTCTCCAGCCCCACGCCGCCCTCGACCGCGATGAAGGAGGCGATCCTGCCCGACGATTTCGCCCGGACGTAATCGGCCGCGCGCCTGGCCGGCAGGAACACATCGGGATGAGCCTCCTCGATGCGGCGGATGAGGTCGATCTGCTCGAGCGCCGTGCGGGCCGGATGGGGCGCGCTGGTCGGCTGGAAGGCCGCCCAGAACTGGGCCCCGACCATGCCTTCGCGCAGGCGCGGAATGTCGGTGTCGGCGCGCTCGTGAACCCTGGTCAAATCGTAGGCGACGACGTCGCCGCGTGCGGCCTGGTCGATCCGGATCACCCAGGCAAGATCGTTGTGCCCGTCGATCAGCGGCGCGCGGCGAAGGACGTCCCGCGCCGCCGCGAGCGCATTGTCCACGGCCAGGGGCTGGTCGGCCATCGCGTCGCTCGGCCTCAATTCACCGGCACGGCGACGAAGCGCACTTCGCCCTGGCCGTTTGAGACCAGCAGGAGGGCCGGCTTTTTGGCGTCGGTCTTCTTCGAGTCGGCCTTGGCGCCCTCGATCGCCCTCGTGACGTCGCGGGGGTGCTCGACCGCCTGATGATTGACCTCCTCGATCACGTCGCCCGCCCGCAAGCCCCGTTCCGCGGCCGCCGAGCCCGGGTCGACCGACGTCACGATCACGCCCTTGATGCCGTCCTTGATCTTGAAGGTCCGGCGCGCCACGTCGCTGAGAGCGGAAAATTCCATGCCGAGCGCCTTGGTGACCGCGTCGGCCTTGGCGGAATCATCGTTCTCGGTGGCGAGCGCGGTCTTCTTTTCCTCGTCCTCGAGCCGCCCGAGCGTCACGGTCTTGGTGACCTCCTTGCCGTTGCGGATCACCACGACCTCGACCTGCTTGCCGACCGGCATCGAAGCCACCAGGCGCGGCAGATCGCGCGATTGCTTGACCTCCTTGCCATCGAACTTGACGATCACGTCGCCGGCGAGAAGGCCCGCGGGCTTCGCCGGGCCCTTGTCGTCCACCCCGGCGATGAGAGCCCCGCGCGCGGTTCCCAGGTTCAGGCTGTCGGCGATGGTGTCGTCGACCGGCTGGATCCTGACGCCGAGCCAGCCGCGGCGCGTCTCGTGGAACTCCTCGAGCTGCTGGATCACCGGCACGACGGTCGCGGACGGGGTGGCGAAGCCGATCCCGATCGAGCCGCCGGAGGGAGAGAGGATCGCGGTGTTGATGCCGATCACCTCGCCCTGCAGATTGAACAGCGGGCCTCCAGAATTGCCCTTGTTGATCGAGGCGTCGGTCTGGAGGAAGTCGTCATAGGGGCCGCTGTCGATATTGCGGTTGCGGGCGGAAATGATGCCGGCGGTCACGGTTTCGCCAAGCCCGAACGGATTGCCGACCGCCATCACGCCGTCGCCGACGCGCATCTTGTCGCTGTCGCCGAACTTGACGGTTTTCAGCGGCTTGTCGCTCTCAACCTTGAGCACCGCCACATCCACCTTGGGATCCTTGCCGACGATCTTCGCCTTGAGTTTGCGGCCGTCGGTGAAGATCACCATGATGTCGTTGGCGTCGCCGATCACGTGGTTGTTGGTGATGACGATGCCGCTCGGATCGATGACGAAGCCGGAGCCGAGGGATTGGGCGCGGCGGGCGCGCGGCGCCGGATTGAGCCCGTGGTTTTTGAAAAATTCCTCGAACATCTCGTCGAAGGGCGTGCCCTTCGGCAGGTCGGGAGCGGCGTCCTTGTCCTCGACGGTCTGGGTGGCCGAAATGTTGACCACGGCGTCGGCGACCTGGTCGACCAGGTCGGCGAGATTGGTGGGCTTCGCCTGGGCCGCGGCGGGATCAGCCGCGGTCAGCGCGAGCGGAGCGCCGAGCAGGATCGAGGCGAGCGCAAGCGCGCAGGCCGATCGGACGGCATGGGCGTGCGCTGTCCAAGTTCGCAAGCCGTCATTGACCATGGGCTTTCTCCTCACATTCCCGGTCGCTCCCGCGGGGGCGCGCATCAGTCGACCTTCGCCGATGGGGCCGGATTCGGCCCGGCCGCCGGCGCGGCCGGCGCCGTCGCGGTCTCGGGGCCGGGCGTCGGCGTCGAGAAGTAGCGGAAGAAATCGGATTTCGGACTGATCAGGGCGTGCGTATGCCCGTTGTCGAAGCTCTTCTCATAGGCCTGCATCGAGCGGTAGAAGGCGAAAAACTCGGGGTCCGAGCCGTAAGCCTGGGCGAAGATCTTGTTGCGCTCACCGTCGCCCTCGCCGCGGATCTGCTCCGCCTGCTGCTGGGCTTGTGCGGTGATGACGGTGACCTTGCGGTCGGCCTCGGCCCTGATCTGCTGGGCCTGCTGCGAGCCTTGCGCGCGGTAGGAGGCGGCGCGCTGCTGCCGCTCGGTCTGCATGCGCCGGAACACCGCCTCGGCGTTATCGGCCGGCAGATTGGCGCGCATGATCCGCACGTCGACGACCTCGAGACCGAAACGCTTGGCGCCGGCGACCATCTGGTCGCGGATGGCGGCCATCAGGGAATCGCGCTTGTCGCGTACGATGTCGGTGATCGAGGCTTCCGACAGGGTGCGGCGCAGCGCCGAATTGAGCATGCCGCTGAGCTGGACGTCGGCGCCGCGGGTGTTGAAGACCGATTGATAGAAAAGCAGCGGATCGGCGATCCGGTAGCGCACATAGGCGTCGACATCGAGCCGCTGGTTGTCGGACACCAGCACCTCCTGCGGCTCGCTGTCGAGAGCGAGAATGCGCTTGTCGATATAGACGACCGTATCGATGAACGGCCACTTGAAATAAAGGCCGGGCGCGCCGATCAGATCCCGCACCGGCTGGCCGAAACGGAGCACCAGCGCCTGTTCGGTCGGGTTGACGATGAACGTCGACATCCAGATGAGGATGATGACCAGGGCCGCGACGATGGCGATCGCCATTCCGCTTAAGGGGCGCCTCATTTCGCGCCTCCCGTCTTCCCTCGCAGCGGATCGAGCGCGATATAGGGCACAGGGAGGCTGGCGGAGTTCGAATCGACGAGCGTCTTGTCCATTGGGCCGAGCACCCGCTCCATCGTCTCGAGGTACATGCGCTCGCGGGTCACGTTCGGCGCCTTCTTGTACTGCGCGTAAATCTGGTTGTAGCGAGCGGTCTGGCCTTTCGCATCGAGGATCGTCTGCTCGCGATAGGCCTTGGCCTCGGCGACGATCCGGGCGGCGCCGCCCTCGGCCTCCGGAACCACCTTGTTGGCGTAGGTCTCGGCCTCGTTCACCGCGCGCTGCTGGTCCTGCTGGGCGGCGGTGACGTCACGGTAGGCGGCGATGACCTGGCTCGGAGCGTCGACCGACTGAAGCTGGACCTGCTTGACCAGGACGCCGGCCCGATAGTCGTTGAGCACCTGCTGCATCCGCTTCTGGACGTCGATCTCGACCGACTTGCGGTCGGTGGTC
>DATNBG010000213.1:0-9082 GCA_035572075.1 Roseiarcus sp.
AATCCTGCCCCGCCCGCCGACCATGAACCAGATTTCCTCGACCGTTCGATGCCTGACGCCATGCGACACCGCTCCGGCCGGCAATTCGAAATGCGCCATGCTTCCCCCGGCGAGGCTCAGGAGCAGGCGCACCGCCGTTCCGTCCGGCGCGACGGCGTCGACGTTCGCGCCGAGCATCTTGGATTCATAGGGCCGGGATTCGACTGCCGGCATGACGAACCTCGGGGTTGGGCGACGGAGGCCGCGCTGTCATGGCGCGGCGATCGGCGGCCTGCTAAGAGGAGACATGACGAGCGACAGCCTAACGCCCGAGCAGGCGCTTGACGAGTTTCGCGCCGCCGGCGCCCTGCTCACCGGCCATTTCATCCTCTCGTCCGGGCTGCGCTCGCCGGTGTTTTTGCAGAAGATGTTCGTCTTCCAGGATCCGGCGCGCACCGAACGCCTGTGCCGGGCGCTCGCGGCGAAGGCCCGCGAGGCGTTCGGGCCGATCGATGTCGTCGCTTCGCCCGCCGTCGGCGGCATCGTGCCCGGCTACGAGACCGCGCGCTGGCTCGGCGCCAAGGCGATTTTCGTCGAGCGCGAGGGCGGAGCCTTCAAGTTGCGCCGCGGGTTCGAGATTGCTCCGGGCGCGCGCGTGCTGATGGTCGAGGACATCATCACCACCGGCCTTTCGTCGCGCGAGACGCTGGCGGCCCTCTCGGGGCATCCGGGAGAGATCGTCGGCGCGGCCTGCCTGATCGACCGGTCGGGCGGAAAGGCCGATATCGGGATCAGGCGGGTGGCGCTGGCGACGCTCGACATTCCCACTTACCCGCCTGACGCGCTGCCGCCGGAGCTTGCGGCGATTCCGCCGGTCAAGCCTGGGAGCCGCGCGCTCGCCGGCGCGGCCTGACCGGCGGCGATTGTCAAGGAAGGGCGAGCGATGGCGGCGCTGAGACTCGGGGTCAACGTCGATCACGTGGCGACCGTGCGCAACGCGCGCGGCGGCGCGGTGCCCGATCCGGTCCGCGCCGCGCTCATCGCGATCGAGGCCGGCGCGGACGGAATCACGGCGCATCTGCGCGAGGACCGCCGGCACATTCACGACGACGACATGCGCCGCCTCAAGGCTTCGATCGGAAAGCCCCTTAACTTCGAGATGGCCGCGACCGAGGCGATCCTCGACATCGCGCTTGAAGTTCGTCCGCACGCCTGTTGCCTCGTTCCGGAGAAGCGGACCGAGCGCACCACCGAGGGCGGTCTCGACGTGGCCGGCCAGCACGATTCGCTGAAGCCCTTCGTGTCCGAACTCAAGCGGGCGGGGATTCGCGTCTCGATGTTCATCGAGCCCTCGCCGGAGGCGCTCGAGGCCAGCGCCTCCCTTGCGGCGCCGGTCGTCGAGCTGCACACCGGCGCCTGGTGCGACGCGCTCGCGCGAGGAGAAAAGGAGAGGGCCGAGCGCGAATTCGGCCGCCTCGCCGCCGCCGCGGCGCTGACCGAGACGCTCAAGCTCGAATGTCACGCCGGCCACGGCCTCGATTACGCGACCGCGCGCCGGATCGCCGCCTTGCCGCAGATCGTCGAACTCAACATCGGCCACTTCCTGATCGGCGAAGCGATCTTCGTCGGCCTTGCGGAAGCTGTGAAGGCCATGCGCATGGCGATGGCCGAGGGCCGCGCGTCGGCGGAGCGCGGGCCTTGATCGTCGGGATCGGCAGCGACCTTTGCGAGATCGAGCGCATCGAGCGGACGCTCGCGCGCTACGGCGAGCGCTTCGTCGCCCGGTGCTTCACCGAAACCGAGCAGCGCAAGTCGGATGGGCGGGCGGCGCGCGCGGCTTCCTATGCGAAGCGGTTCGCGGCCAAGGAGGCCTGCTCCAAGGCGCTCGGCACCGGGTTGAAGCGGGGCGTGTTCTGGCGCGACATGGGGGTGGTCAATCTTCCTTCGGGGCAGCCGACGATGCGCCTGACCGGAGGGGCGGCGACTAGGCTGAAGGCGATTCTGCCGCCGGGAACCGAGCCGTTCATCCACCTCACCCTCACCGATGAGCGACCCTTCGCCCAGGCGTTCGTGGTCATCGAGGCGCGCCCCGCGCGGAGCAAGGCCGGGTAGGGCTGGCGCCGCGCGAAATCGCCATGCCGAGACAGCGTTAGGCTTCATCGCGACAATCGCGGCGTAGTCTCGTTGGCGACCCGACGCAACTCTGCCGCGCGCGCCTCCTCAAGCCCCGCGCACGAAGTTACGCGCGCCAATGATTTCATGGGCTTAGCTGCTCCTTTGCGCAACTTTTTCACTCCTTTCGGCCTCATCGCAAAAGGCTTTCTTCCCAGGCGCCTCGGATCGGCGCCTCGGATCGCCCATCCACGGGCAAGAACGGCGAAAGTGAAAGGAATTGCTTCGCCGAACGAAACCAGCGGTTTCGCGCGCTGGGTGCCAAGTTATTGAAATCATTGGAGAGCGAAAATCGGCGGATTTCGCCGAGTTGTTTGTTTCCAATGGGTTGACCGACATTTTGGTTCCCGTTGTTCCCAAGCCTGCTGCGGGACCGTCGGGCGAAGGAGCGCCCAATGCGTTTCTCGAGGAAACAGGCTTGATTTCCGTATAACAGGAATAATCTCGGAAGTTTCCGGGTTTGTCAAGATATTGTTGGTTCGGCCGATTTCGCCGGCCTCGCGTTCGGGCGGCGCGGCGCCGCTCAGTGCGCGTGCGCGACCACGTCGCGGGAGCCGGGATGGCGCCCCGGCCTTTGCGGCAAGACGAAAACGAGCGCGACGATCAGAGCGAGGATGGCCGCCGACGCCAACGGACGGCTGAGAGCGAGGCCCCCGTGGCTCGTCGGTTTGTCGAGAAAGTCTCCGACCGTGGCGCCGAGCGGCCGGGTCAGGATGAAGGCCGCCCAGAACAGGAACACGCGTGAGACGCTGGTCCAATAGTACAAGGCCGCCAGCACGGCGAGTCCCGCACAAAACACGACAGCGCCGCCCCCGTAGCCCAGCCCGGTGCTGTCCGCCATCCAATCTCCGAGCGCGGTTCCGAGGGTCTGCGAAAATGTGATCGTCACCCAATAGAAGATTTCCACTTTCGGCGTAGCGACCGTCTGAACACTTACGGAGCCGAGAGTGAGGCGCCAAATCGCGAGCGAGCATACGACGCACGCGAACAAAATCGAAGCGCCTCCCGCGTAGCCGATACCCAATGAGCGATCAAAAAAATCGGCCATAGCGGTGCCGACCGTTGTCGAGGCCACGATGGCCAGCCAGTAGATCCACGGATTGAACTTTTCGGCGCGGATTTGGACGACCACCGCCGCGACGAACACAGCGAGAAATATGGCGGAGCCGATCAAATATCCGCCATTGTGAGGATGGGCGTCCGCATGCAGCCAACTCATTGTCACCGAGTCGCCGCCCGTTTCGCCGAGCGTCGTGGCGAGAATCTTGACCACCCAGAAACCAAACGTCACCTCGGGGACTTTGCTGAGAACCTCGCTGTTGTTTCCCACAATGGCTCCTTCAGAAATCGGGGCGCTGTTCCGTGCGGCGAACGCCTTGCGCTATGGGGTGACGACGAGGGTCGCTTTCATGCCCGCCTTGTAGTGGCCCGGCTGATTGCAGATCAATTCGTAGTTTCCCGGCTTCAAGGTCAGGCGCAGCGTCTTCTTCTCGCCGGGCGGAAGGTCGGACGCCTCGCCGAGGTCGGCAATCTTGGATTCGTTCACGCGGTTATCCTTCTTATCGTAAGGCAGCGCTGCGTTGGGATTGGCCACAGCCACGACGATCATTTCATGCACCAGGGTTTTCGAGTCATTGGATACGTCGAAGACGACCAGCCCGGCCTTGACGCTCTGCACGTTGGTCTTAATCCTCATGCTTTTGATCGAGGAACTGATCGAAGGGTCCACGAGATCGACGTGCACGACGCTGGGAGACGCGGCGGTCGCGCTGGCAAGGCCGCTCGACGCCAGAAGCGTCAGAGCCAAAGTCGGAATTGTCCTTATCGACGTCATCAGCCTCTCCTCGATCGCATCGCTCAAATGTTTTGTGCGCCAATCGTCCAAAAATGAGGCGGCGCGCGTATAACGGCTTTGTGAGGTTTCCGCTTTGTTTGGCATTCCAAACGCCGGCGCGTGGACGCCAGTGTTCGTGGCCGACGGCGATCGGCGGCGCCGCATCGGCCATGTCCTCGAAACGTTCTCGGAGACCGCCGCCTTCTGACGCGGCCCTCAATGACCGCACCGGAAGCCCGCTTGCTCGATTCGATCTCCGCCGGCGCGCACGAGGCCCCGAAGCCTCGCCTTGCGAATCACTCCAAGCAAGTGAGGGGTCCCATAGCGTCGCAACCCCGGGAATGGGCGAATCAGGCCGGATTACGGTCGAATCTCGGCGATTTGATTAACGCGGCAAGTCTGCGTGTGGAGCGCCGATCCCGGACCAATCGGTGTGTGCAACGGGGTTCAACTCATGACCCGGGGCCTCCTATTTTATCGCTTAATACATTGATAAATTTATCGAAAGACGATTAGGGCAGGCTTGAGTCGAAATCGAGTGACAATAATGCAACATGGTCCGCGAAACGGTGCCCGAAGGTCAGTTTGTGAAGAAAATTCATTGTGTCCAAATTTAGAGAAGGTATGGTGCCGCAGGTGAACGGGGGATTCCCGGTCGCGGAGGGTCGGCGGCATTTGCAGGGGCAAGGCCACGATCGAGAGGTCAAACGGGACGAGGGGGCTAATCGCCTTCGATGCATTCGGTCCTTGGAGCGGGCCGCGGAAGTCGAGAGCGGGAAGAGAACCGACGCCCAATACGAAATACGAAACTGGAGGTCACAAATGACGCTCATGAAGAGCCTTCTGCTCGGGTCCGCCGCCGGCATCGTCGCTGTCGCCAGCGCGCAGGCGGCCGATCTTCCGACCAGGAAGGCGGCGCCGGTCGAATATGTGAGAGTTTGCAACGTCGGCGGCATCACCGGATGGACCCTGCCGGGCTCCGACACCTGCGTGAAGTTCTCAGGATACCTGACCGCGCAGTTCGAGGGCGGCAACCTAACCACCCAGTACAACTACGGCTCGATCGGCGAGGCGGCTGACGCGGCCGCGAATCCGTTGGTCCCCCAGAGCGCCGCTGTCGCGGCCGCACTGGCGGGCATTTCTGGTCTCGATTCCCGCTTTACTCAGCGGGTCCTCATTCAGGCCAGCGCCGCTCAGGGGAACACGACATTCTATCGTCATCAAACCGGCTGGACGACCCGCGCCAACTTCGGGTTTGACCTGGCCTCCAACACCGCCTATGGGCCCCTGATCGCGCATTTCGACCTCAACTCGGAGAACGGCAACGGCTTCGACAACACCGGTAATAACACCTACCTCAACACGGGCTATGTGACTTGGGCGGGCATCACCGCCGGTAAGGCGCAGTCGTTCTATTCGTTCGTCGGCGGCGGCGATAACTGGGCGAACTTCGCCTCGCCAGACCAGAAAGGGTTCAACGAGCCTGACCTCCTGGCCTATACCGCTTCGTTCGGCGGCGGCTTCACGGCGACCATCGCGGCGCAGAGCCCAGGCTCGAACGGCAGTTCCGGCGGCGGCACCGACATAGCCGGCCCGGGGGGCTTGAACACCTCCCTCCACTACGGCGGCCAGAGGTGGCCTGACTTCGTCGGCGCCTTGCACGTGAAGCAGGGCTGGGGCGAGGCGCAGCTCTCGGGCGTCATCCACAACGTCAACGTGGTCGACCCCGCCTACGCCAACGCGCCATTCAACACTCCCGGCGTTCTTAATAATGGCGCGGGCTGCGGCGTGACCGCCGCCCTCGAGACGGGCATTCTGCCTTGCAACGCCTATCACAACCAGATCGGTTGGGGCATCGACGCCGGCGTGAAGGTCAACCTGCCGTCGTTCGGCGCGGGCGACGACGCCTTGATCACCGGCTCCTACACCCAGAGCGCGGTCTTGTACTCGGGTCTGCTGGACATGATGTGGGGCGAGAACGGCCAGGTCAACGGCAACGGTCAGCCGATGTATTTGGCGGACGCCTTCTTCAACCCGATCACCAACCAGTGGTCGAAGCCGACCGCATGGTCGGTCTCGGCCCTGATCGAGCATCACTTCACGCCGCAGTTCTACCTCGATCTCGAAGGGTCGGTCGGCCAGTTGAAGTGGAGCAACATGGGCGGCGGCTGCACCATCCTGGGCTTCGGCTGCGGCATCGCGCAGTTCGCCAATGGCCCGATTTCGCCGAGCGCGACGACCTGGCTGGTCGGCGCCGACCTCGGATGGAACCCGGTCACCAACCTGAACTTCGACCTCGAGTTGATGTATCAGAGCACGAACCAGAGCGCCCCGAGCGGCTTCCTGGGGACGGTCTACAACTGGGGCCAGGCGAACGAGTTCTTCGTGCCCGGCAACTGGCACGGGGTCAGCGATGGCTTCGCCGGCCGGTTCCGCATCACCCGTTACTTCTGATCGCATCCCGATCAGTTGAAACCAAGCCCCGGAGCGAAAGCTCCGGGGCTTTTTGCTTGGCCTCTCCCAAAAGGGAGAGGCGGGCGCGCACAGGTTTGAAGCTGCTCGCGCATTTGCGGCATGGGCGCCGTCGCCTTACATATTTGTACGGGTTGATTTCCTCGCTCCGCGAGGCGCGCTTCATGGAATCCCCAGCCGGGGTTGAGACGGCTTCAGGCGATGATGCGGCAATACGAATTGGTCGAGCGGGTCCGCCGCTACAATCCTCACGCCAACGAGGATCTGCTCAATCGCGCCTATGTGTTCGCGATGAAGGCGCACGGCAGCCAGAAGCGCGCCTCTGGCGATCCCTATTTCACTCATCCGTTGGAGGTCGCGGCCATCCTGACCGAGCTCAAGGTCGACGACGCCACGATCGTGGCGGCGATGTTGCACGACACGATTGAAGACACCGTTGTCACCCGCGAGGCGGTCGACAAGGCGTTCGGCGAGGAAATCGGCGGGCTGGTCGACGGCCTGACCAAACTTGGCAAGCTCGACTTCGTCACCAAGCACGCCGAGCAGGCGGAGAATTTCCGCAAGCTCCTGCTCGCCATCGCCGATGACGCCCGGGTGCTTCTGGTCAAGCTCGCCGACCGCCTGCACAACATGCGCACCCTTGAATTCATGCCGGCGGAAAAGCGCGCGCGCATCGCCGAGGACACGCTCGACATCTATGCCCCGCTCGCCGGCCGCATGGGCATGCAGAGCATGCGCAACGAGCTCGAGGACCTCGCCTTCCGCTCGCTGATGCCGGACGCCTACAAGCTGATCGTGACCCGTCTCGAGGCGATGAAGGCCAAGAACGGCGCGATCATCGCCCGCATCGCGGCGGAACTCACCGATCAGTTCGCCCGGCGCGGCATCAGGGTCGAAGTGAAGGGTCGCCAGAAACAACCCTATTCGGTCTGGCGCAAGATGGAGCGCCGATCGATCGCCTTCGAGCAATTGTCGGACATCTACGGCTTCCGCATCCTCGTCGACACGGTCGCCGACTGCTACGCCGCGGTCGGCGTCGCGCACACGACTTGGCCCAGCGTTCCAGGCCGTTTCAAGGATTATATCTCGACGCCGAAGCGGAACGACTATCGCTCGATTCACACCACGGTGATCGGGCCGGGCAGCCAGCGGGTCGAACTGCAGATCCGCACCCACGAGATGCACGAAGTGGCCGAATACGGCATCGCCGCGCACGCCGTCTACAAGGACGCAGGCGTGAGCGCCGACCCGCCGGCGGTGAGCGAGAGCCGGGCCTACCGGGGATTGAGGCAGACGATCGAAGCGCTGGCGAGCGACGACCCGGAGGAGTTCCGCGATCACACCAAACTCGAGCTGTTTCACGACCAGGTGTTCTGCTTCACCCCCAAGGGCCGGCTGATCGCGCTGCCGCGCGGCGCGACGGCGATCGACTTCGCCTACGCGGTCCACACTGACGTCGGCAATTCGGCGGTCGGGTGCAAGATCAACGGACGCATCGCGCCGCTGATCTCCGAATTGCAAAACGGCGACGAAGTGCAGATCTCGCGCGCCGAGGGCGGCTCGCCGCCGGCGGCGTGGGACGGCGTGGTGGCGACGGGGCGCGCCCGCGCCGCCATCCGGCGCGCGACGCGCGAGGCGGCGAAGGCGCAGTTCGGCGGCCTTGGCCGCCAGATCGTCGAGCGCGCGTTCGAGCGCGCGGGGAAGAAATTCACCGAAGCCAAACTCAAGGCCGCGCTGCCGCGCCTGGCGCGCGCCTCGATCGAGGACGTGTTCATCGGGGTCGGGCGCGGCGAGATTTTCTCCACCGACGTCGTGCGCGCCGTGTTTCCGAACTTCAAGGAGGAGCGCAAGGCGGGGCCGGCCGTTCCCCTCAACGAGGGCGGATGGTTCGGGTTGCCCAAGGCGGCCGATCTCATGTTCCGCGTGCCGGGCGAATCGGACGCTGGGCCCGCCCTGCCGCTGCGCGGCATCGACCTCGATACGCCGGTCAGATTCGCGCCCAAGGGCGGAGCCGTGCCGGGCGAGCGGATCGTCGGCATTCGCGAGGAAGACGGCATCGTCATCTATCCGATCCATTCGCCCGCGCTGACCCGGTTCGACGACCGGCCCGAATTGTGGCTCGACGTGCGCTGGGATTTGGAGAACGCGCCGGCGGCGCTTTATTCGACCCAGATCGAGGTCACGCTGCTCAACGAGCCCGGCGCGCTCGGCGTGGTCGCCACCACCATCGGCGAGAACGGGGCCAATATCGACGCCGCCGAGACCTCGCCGAGCGGCCCGGATTTCCGCCGGTTCGCCATCGATCTGCAGGTGCGCGACATCGAGCATCTCAATGCGGTCCTGTCGCAGCTCAGGGGCAAGCCGGTGGTCCACAAGGTCGAGCGGCTGAGCGGATAGGCGATGCCGCTCTATTTCGCCTATGGCTCGAACATGACGTGCGCCATGGCTCGCGCGCCGCCTCGCGGCGCGGCCTGCGGCTAAAGCCCCAGCACCTCGACAAAGCTCTCAAAGCCGCGTTCGCGCAACTCGCGCCAGGTGATTTCGCGCGCGGCATATTGGCGGATGAGGCGCTCGCGGTCAGTTTCGGTCATGGGTCTTCATACCACGCCGGCGCGCCGCGGCGGC
>DATNBG010000214.1:0-2688 GCA_035572075.1 Roseiarcus sp.
GCCGGGTCGCGCGCGCCGCTGAAATCAGCCCTGCTCGATCAAAGGCGCATCGCTGGCCTCGGCAACATCTATGTCTGCGAGGCTCTTTTTCGCGCGCGTCTCGCGCCGTCGAGGTCGGCTGGCGTTCTCGCGGACGCCCGCGGCCGCGCCACCCCGGCCGCGACCCGCCTCGCCAAGGCCATTCGCGACGTGCTCGAGGAGGCGATCGAGGCGGGCGGCTCGACCTTGCGCGATCACCGGCAGGCGAACGGAGAAACGGGATATTTTCAACACGCCTTCGAAGTCTACGGTCGTGAGGGGGCGCCGTGCGTGCGGAAGGGCTGTCGCGGAATTGTCTTGAGGACTGCGCAGTCTGGGCGCTCGACTTTCTACTGTCCGCAATGCCAGCGCTGATCGCGGCGCCCCGGGGAGGCCGCGATCATTGACAAGGCAAGGCGCGCCTCCTATCTCACCTGCAATTCCGCAGGGCGGCGCGAAAACGGGCGATTCCGGCCTTTTTCGCGCTTTTTGTTGTTTTCGCCATCGTTCGCGACGCCCCGACCCAATGCTGCCGGGACGAAGAAGCGGCCAGCCGCCTTTGAGGCGGGACGGGATCGGAAAGGTCGAAGATGCTCGGCGCGCTTAAGTTCGACTCGGTGATGAAGCGGGTCTTCGGCTCGTCCAACGATCGCCGGCTGAAGGGCTACCGCCCCCAGGTCGCCGCCATCAATGCGCTGGAGCCCGAATTCGAGGCGCTCACCGACGATCAGCTGCGCGCCAAGACCGAGGAGTTCCGGGCCGAGCTCGCGGAGGGCAAGAAGCTCGACGACCTGATCGCGCCCGTTTTCGCCGCGGTGCGCGAGGCGGCGAAGCGGACGCTCAAGCAACGCCATTTCGACGTCCAGCTGATCGGCGGCCTCGTCTTGCACGAGGGCGCGATCGCCGAAATGCGGACCGGCGAGGGCAAGACGCTGGTCGCGACCACCGCCGTCTACCTCAACGCGCTCGCGGGCGAAGGCGTCCATGTCGTCACGGTCAACGACTACCTTGCCCGCCGCGACGCCGAGTGGATGGGCCAGATCTACCAGTTCCTCGGCATGACGGTCGGCGTCATCGTGCACGGCCTGGACGACGATCAGCGCCGCGAGGCCTACGCCGCCGACGTCACCTACGGCACCAACAACGAGTTCGGCTTCGACTATCTTCGCGACAATATGAAGTACGACATGTCGCAGATGGTGCAGCGCGGCCATGCTTTCGCGATTGTCGACGAGGTCGATTCGATCCTGGTCGACGAGGCCCGCACGCCGCTCATTATCTCGGGCCCGTCTGAGGACCGCTCGAACCTTTACGTTTCGGTCAACGCGATCATCCCGAAGCTCGCTCGCGAGGACTACGAGCTCGACGAGAAGCAGCGAACCGTCAATCTGACCGAGACCGGCAATGAGCGCGCGGAGGAGCTTTTGCGCTCGGCCGGCGTGCTGAAGGACGGCTCGCTCTACGAGGCGTCGAACGCGACGCTCGTCCACCATATCAATCAGGCGCTGAGGGCCCACAAGCTGTTCCAGCGCGACAAGGATTACATCGTCCGCAACGACGAGGTCGTGATCGTCGACGAGTTCACGGGGCGCATGATGCCCGGGCGGCGCTACTCCGAGGGACTGCACCAGGCGCTCGAGGCGAAAGAAGGCGTGACCGTCCAGCCGGAGAATGTGACGCTCGCCTCGATCACCTTCCAGAACTACTTCCGCCTCTACGGGAAGCTCGCGGGCATGACCGGCACGGCGGCGACCGAGGCCGACGAATTCGCGGAAATCTACAAGCTCGTCGTCGTCGAGATTCCGACCAACCTGCCGATCGCGCGCAGCGACGAGGACGACGAGGTCTACCGGACGACCGAGGAAAAAATGCGCGCCGTCGTGCGCGAGATCGAGGACGCCAACGCCAAGATGCAGCCGATGCTGGTCGGAACGACCTCGATCGAGAAGTCCGAGGTGCTGGCCGAGGTGCTCGAGCGGCGCGGCTACAAGAAGATCGACTTCACTCAACCCGGGGCGCTGACGCCGCTCTACGCCTCGGCCCGCTCGGGAAAACCGTCGAAGACCTTCGCGGTGCTCAACGCGCGCTTCCACGAGCAGGAAGCCTTCATCATCGCGGAGGCCGGCGTGCCGGGCGCGATCACCGTCGCCACCAACATGGCGGGCCGCGGCACCGACATCCAGCTCGGCGGCAACGTCGAGATGCGCGTCCGCCAGGAGATCGATCCGAACGCCTCGCTGGAGGAGCGCGCGGCGAGGGAGGCTGAAACCCGCGCCGAGGTGGCCGAGTTCAAACAGAAGGCGATCGACGCCGGCGGGCTCTACATCATCGGCACCGAGCGGCACGAAAGCCGCCGCATCGACAATCAGTTGCGCGGCCGGTCCGGCCGGCAGGGGGATCCCGGCAGATCGAAGTTTTTCCTGTCGCTGCAGGACGATCTCATGCGCATTTTCGGCGCGGAGCGCATGGACGCGATGCTCAAGCGCCTGGGCCTCAAGGAGGACGAAGCGATCGTCCACCCGTGGATCAACAAGGCGCTCGAGAAAGCGCAGCAGAAAGTCGAGGCGCGCAATTTCGACATTCGCAAGAACATCCTCAAGTTCGACAACGTGATGAACGACCAGCGCAAGGTCATCTTCGAGGACCGGCGCCGGATGATGGCCCAGGAAT
>DATNBG010000215.1:0-3994 GCA_035572075.1 Roseiarcus sp.
CGAAAGCTATCCGTTGCAGGCGCTGGTCAGCGAGCCGGTCAAGCCGATGATGCCGTGCGTCGTGATGTCGAACACGATCCACGCCTATATGTCGCAATCGGACAAGGGCGAACTCGTCATCGGCGCCGGCACCGACGCCTATACCTCGTATTCGCAGATGGGCGGGCTACATATCGCCAATCACACGCTCGAGGCGATCTGCGAACTCTTCCCCACCGTGCGCCGCATGCGCATGCTGCGCAACTGGGGCGGCATCGTCGACGTGACGCCCGACCGCTCGCCGATCATCGGCTTGACGCCGGTTCCGGGGCTCTTCGTCAATTGCGGCTGGGGCACCGGCGGCTTCAAGGCGACGCCGGGCTCGGGCCATGTGTTCGCGCACACGATCGCCCGGGCTGAGCCGCATCCGCTCGCGGCGCCCTTCGCCCTCGACCGCTTCCGCTCGGGCCGGCTGATCGATGAAGCCGCCGCGGCGGCGGTCGCGCATTGAGGAGCCAATGGCCGAAGCCGTCAATCTCGCCGACAAGCTCGCGCGTTTCACTGAGCATTGGTCGCCTAAGGTCGTGGCCGCGTTCAACGGGCACGACGTCATGGTGGTCAAGGTCAAAGGGCGCTTCGTGTGGCACGCGCATGCCGACACGGACGATTTCTTTCTCGTCCTTCGCGGACGCCTCACCATCGACTTGCGGGACGGGCCGGTGACGCTCGGGCCGGGCGAGCTGTTCGTGGTCCCTCGCGGCGTCGAGCACTGTCCCTTCGCCGAGGAGGAGACGGAACTCCTGCTGATCGAACCCGTCGGGACGCCGAATACAGGCGACCTGGCGACCGCGGCGAAGAAGACGAAGATTTGAAGCGATGCTGCTGATCGATTGCCCCTATTGCGGCATGGCGCGCCCGGAGATCGAGTTCGCTTACGGGGGCGAAGCGCATATCGCGAGGCCCGCCGATCCGGGCGCGCTCTCGGACGAGGAATGGGCGGCCTTCCTCTACTTCCGCTCGAACCCGAAGGGGGTTATCGCCGAGCGCTGGCGCCATCGATTCGGCTGCGGGCGCTTCTTCAACTGCCTGCGCGATACGGTGAGCGACCGGATTCTCGCGACCTACAAGGCGGGCGAGCCGCGGCCGGATGTCGCGGCCGGGCGAAGCGGGCCGGGCGCATGAGCCAGCCGTTTCGTTTGCACGGGCTAGGGCTCATCGACCGCTCGCGGCCGCTCGCCTTCACTTTCGACGGCCTCCTCTACCAGGGCTATGCCGGCGATACGCTCGCTTCCGCCCTCATCGCCAACGGCGTCCATCTCGTCGGGCGGTCGTTCAAATATCACCGGCCGCGCGGGATCCTCAGCGCCGGGCCTGAGGAGCCGAACGCGCTCGTCACCCTTGAGCGCGAGCCCGGCCGCTTCACCTCGAACCTGCGCGCGACCCAGATCGAGCTCTATGATGGCCTCGATGCTTCGAGCCAGAACCGCTGGCCGTCGCTCAAGTCCGATTTTGGCGCGCTGAACGGCCTCTTCTCGCCGCTCATCGGCGCGGGCTTCTATTACAAGACCTTCATGGGCCCGAACTGGGCCTGGAGGCGCGTCTATGAGCCGATGATCCGCCGCGCCGCGGGCCTCGGCCGCCCCCCGCGCGAGCCTGATCCGGACCGGTACCAGCGCACGTTCGATTATTGCGACGTGTTGATCATTGGCGCCGGCCCGGCCGGCCTCGCGGCGGCGCGGGCCGCGAGCGAAACCGGCGCGCGGGTGGTCGTCTGCGACGAAAACCCGGCGCCGGGCGGGTCGCTTCTCGCAGGGGCCGAGGCCGAGATCGATGGCAAGAGCGCGCGCGATTGGCTCGAGGACACGCTCGCTGCGCTGCGCTCGGCGCCCAACGTTCGATTGATGACGCGCACGCAGGCGTTCGGCTATTACGCGCAGAACTTCGTCGCCCTGAGCGAGCGCATCCCCGAAGCCGAACTCATCGCCGATCCGGACCTGCCGCGCGAGCGCTTGTGGCAAATGCGGGCGCGCGAGGCAGTGCTGGCGACGGGCGCGATCGAGCGCCCGCTGGTCTTCCCGGACAACGACCGGCCGGGCGTGATGCTGGCCGGCGCGGCGCGGCGCTATTGCAATCAATATGGCGCCGCGGTTGGCGAGCGCGTCGCCGTCGCGACGGCGCATGACAGCGCCTACCGCGCCGCGCTCGATTTGAAGCAGGCGGGCGTCGACGTCGCGCTGATCGCCGATCTGCGCAACGAGGCCGACGGGCCGCTGCCCGACGCCGCGCGCGCCGCGGGCATCGAGGTCGTGGCGGGCGCGGAGATTCTGGGCGCCGACGGGCGTCTTCGGGTGAGCGCGGTGCGGCTGAACGTTTCCGGCGCAAAGCGCACGATCGCCTGCGACGCGCTCTTGATGTCGGGCGGCTGGACGCCTTCGGTGCATCTCTTCTCGCAGTCGCGCGGCAAGCTCGCGTTCGACGAGGCTCTGCAAGTGTTCAGGCCGGGAGCGTCGGCGCAGCGCGAGAGGTCGGCCGGCGCCTGCAATGCGACCTTCGATCTGGCGGCGGCGCTGGCTGAGGGCGAAGCGGCCGGACGCGCGGCGGCGGTCGCGGCCGGGGCCGGCTTCGCCGCGCGGCTTTCCTCCCCCACAAGAGGGGGCGGGGGCGCTGACGCAATCGACTCTGACCAAATGCGGAGGGCGCCAAGCGCAGCCCCGCCGCCGCGCGCCGACCGTCGCGCGAAGGCCTTCGTCGATTTCCAGAACGACGTCTGCGCCAAGGATGTCGCGCTCGCGGTGCAGGAGGGCATGCGCTCGATCGAGCACATCAAGCGCTACACCACGACCGGCATGGCGACCGATCAGGGCAAGCTCTCCAATATGAACGCGCTTGGCCTCGCCGCCGAGGCGCTTGCGAAGCCGATCCCCGAAGTGGGGCTCACGACCTTCCGCCCGCCCTATACGCCGGTGACTTTCGGCGCTTTCGCCGGCCCCGCGCGCGGAGACCTGTTCGACCCCGTCCGCCGCACGCCCATCCACGAATGGGCGGCCGAGAACGGCGCCGCCTTCGAGGATGTGGGGCAGTGGAAGCGCGCCTGGTATTTCCCGCGCGCCAGCGAGTCGATGCAGGATGCGGTCGCGCGCGAATGCCGCACGACGCGTGCGAGCGTCGGCCTGTTCGACGGCTCTACGCTCGGCAAGATCGAGGTCGTCGGCCCAGACGCGGCGGCGTTCCTCGAGCGCATGTACGCGAACAGCTTCCAGAAGCTGGAAGTCGGGCGCTGCCGCTACGGCCTCATGCTGAGCGAGGCCGGTTTCCTCATGGACGACGGGGTGATCGCGCGCCTCGCGCCCGACCGGTTCCATGTGACGACGACGACCGGCGGCGCGCCGCGCGTGCTCGCGCATATGGAGGACTATCTGCAGACCGAGTTTGCCGATCTCAGGGTCTGGCTCACTTCGACAACCGAGCAATGGGCGACGATCTCGGCGCAGGGACCGCGCGCGCGGGAGACGATCGCCCCGCTTGTTGAAGGCGTGGATCTCTCGAATAGCGCCATGCCGCACATGAGCGTGCGCGAGACGCGGGCGTGCGGCGTTCCGGCGCGGCTCATGCGGGTGAGCTTCACCGGAGAGATGGGCTATGAGATCAACGTTCCCGCGCACTATGGCCGCGCCGTCTGGGAGGCGGCGTGGCGCGAGGTCCAGAAGCACGGCGGGTGCGCTTACGGAACCGAGGCCATGCATGTGATGCGCGCCGAGAAGGGCTATGTGATCGTCGGCCAAGACACCGACGGTACGGCGACGCTCGCCGATCTCGGCCTCGACTGGGCGATCGGCAAGACGAAGAAGGACTTCGTCGGCAAGCGGTCGCTGACCCGCTCCGACATGCTGGCGGCGAATCGCAAGCAGCTCGTCGGACTTCTGACGGACGACCCGAGATTTACGCTCGAAGAGGGCGCGCAGGTGACCGAAAGCGCGCGCCCGCCGGCCGGCTCGTCCGCGCTCGGCCACGTCAC
>DATNBG010000216.1:0-5150 GCA_035572075.1 Roseiarcus sp.
TGTTGACCGAGGTTTCGATCGTCACCAGCGCGCCCGAGCGCATGTCCATGAGCGCGAGCAGCGGATCGGCGACGCCGCCGGCGCGGCGGTTCGCGCGCGGGCTTCTTACCGCGATCGCGACAGGCTCGTCGTCGAGCAGGAAGCGGGCGATGTCGATGTCGTGCACGGCCGTATCGGTGATCGCCATGGTCGCCTTGAAATGGCCGGGCGAGGAGGCGTTGCGATGAACGCTGTGGAACATCAGCGGGGCCCCGATCGCGCCCTTGCCGATCGCCTCCTTCATCGCGCGATATTGCTGATCGAAGCGGCGCATGAACCCGACCTGGACGAGACGGCGCCCGAACGCGGTTTCCGCTTCGATGATGGCCAGGCAGTCGGCCTCCGTCGTCGCGAGCGGCTTTTCGCAGAAAACCGGCTTGCCGGCCTTGATCGCCGCGATCACGTAGTCCGCGTGGGTCTCTCCCCATGACGTGACGATGACGGCCTCGACCTCCTTCGCCGCGACGAGCTCCTCGCCCGCGGCGTAAGCCTTGGCGCCAAGCCTCGCGGCGGCCTCCTGCGCTCGCGCCTGGTCCGCGTCGCTGACCGCGACCACGCTTGCGCCGGGAAGCGTCTCGGTCAGCCGGCGGACATGCTCCTGCCCGATCTTGCCCATGCCGATGACGCCGACGTTCAATGTCATGGATGTCTTCCCCCGAGCCTCGCCGTTCAGTACCCGATCGCCAGCGTTCCGCTCTGGCGCAAATCCGATGCCCCCTCAAGCTCGCCGTCCGGGGCGCGCAGAATCGTATCGGCCGAGCCCATCGCCTCGCCCAGGACCACCTTATGCCCCATCGCCTGAAGCAGGCGGATGGTGTCGGGCGACACGCCGCGCTCGATCCGCAATTCGTCCGGCCAGAGCTGGTCGTGCGCGCGCGGCGCGTTTTCCGCTTCGGCCGCGTTGAGGCCATGGTCGATCACGTTGAGGATGATCTGCAAGACCACGCTGATGATGCGCGGTCCGCCGGGACTGCCGGTCGCCATCACGAGCTTGCCGTCCTTGAACACCAACGTCGGACTCATCGACGAGAGCGGCCTTTTTCCCGGTCCCGGCGCATTGGCGTCGCCGCCCATGAGCCCATAGACATTGGCGGCGCCCGGCTTGGCGGCGAAGTCGTCGAGCTCGTCGTTGAGCAGGACCCCGGTCCCCTCGGCGACCAGTCCGGACCCATAGGGAAGGTTGAGCGTATAGGTGTTGGCGACCGCATTGCCCTCGCTATCGACGATCGAGAAATGGGTGGTCTGGCCGCTCTCGTAGCGCTGAGGCTCTCCCGGCCGGATGTCGGCCGCCGGGCGGGCGCGGTCGGGCGAAATGGACGCGCGCAAATGCTCGGCGTAGGCCTTGGAGATCAGGCCTGCGAGCGGGATTTTGACGAAATCGGGGTCGCCGAGATAGGCCGCGCGATCGGCGAAGGCGAGCTTTTCGGCTTCCGCGATCTCATGCAGGGAGGCGGCGGAATTGAGGCCTTGAGCGGCAATCGGGAAGCCTTCGAGAATGTTGAGGATTTCGATGATATGCGCGCCGCCGGACGAGGGCGGCGGCATCGAGACGACCGTGTAGCCGCGATAGGTCCCGGATACCGGCTCGCGCTCGACGGCGCGGTAATTGGCGAGGTCTTGCGCCGTCATGCGCCCGCCCTCCGCCTGAACCGCGCTCGCGATCTTCTCGGCGACCGGCCCGGCGTAGAAGCCCGCGGCGCCATTGGCCGCGATCGTCTCGAGCGTCGCGGCGAGATCGTCGAGCGCGATGCGGTCGCCGGCCTCGGGCGCGCTTCCGTCGGCGCGCAGATAGATGCGCGCCGACGAGGGATGCCGGCCAAGCGCCTTTGCGGCGAACCGCAGCGAATCGGCGACATCGCCCTCGACCGTGAGGCCCTGACGGGCGAGCGCGATCGCAGGGGCGATCAGGCCGGCGAAGGAGAATTTGCCCGAGCCGTATTTGCGCCAGGCGAGTTCGAGGCCGGCGACGGTTCCCGGCACGCCGATCGCCAAGCCCGAATAGCGCGACTTGAACGGATCGGCCTTTCCGTCAGCGTCCAGGAACACGTCCCGGGTGGTCGCCGCGGGCGCGGCCTCGCGATAGTCGATGGCGACCGTCCGGCCGAGATCGGCGCGATGGATGAGCATGAAGCCGCCGCCGCCGAGATTGCCGGCGCGCGGAAGGGTGACGGCGAGCGCAAAGCCGACCGCGACCGCGGCGTCGACCGCGTTGCCGCCCCGCTTCAGGATGTCGAGCCCGACACGCGACGCCGCCGCTTCCTGGCTCACCACCATGCCATGCCTGGCGATGACCGGACGCGCGATGGCGAAGGGGGAGATCGGATCGGCGGCGGCCGCGGCGGGAGCGAGGCAGAGAAAAGCGAGAGCGGCGAAAAGAAATGGCCTCAAAGGGGGATCCTCGTCTGACGCGCGCCGCGTCTAATGCGTGCTGCGCTTGGTCGAATCGGGAGTCTGTGGGCGCGGTCGATAGCCCGCCGATCGACGCGCGTCCTTCCGGACGCCTTTGGACCGCGCGCCGCGCTCGACCCGCAAGACGTTCAGCACGCCGAAATGCCGTGCGTCCAATTAGTGCGACATCAGCACCGGCAGGGATTGCTGATGCATGAGGTCTACGGTCACCCCGCCGAACAGCCCCTCGTAAATCCGCGAATGTCCGAAGGCGCCGGCGACGATGAGGTCGGCGTCCTGCGTGTCGAGGCTGGCGAACAGGGCCTCGATCGCGGTCAGGTCGCCCGTGTTGGTCCAGTCCGAGATGTGCTCGGCCTTGACGCCGTGCGCCGCCAGGTGATCGACAAGCATCTCGGCCGACTTGCGCAGCGCGCTCGGCCGCGACGAAAAGGCGAACACGGTCACCTTCTTCGCCCGTTCGATGAACGGCATCGCGTCATGGACGGCGCGCAACGCCTCTCGCGCGGCGTTCCATGCGATGACAATGTTGTCGCCCACCGGGCCGGGCGTCCATTCCGGCGGCAGCGTCAGCATCGGCGCGCCGGATTCCATGAGCGCCCGGTCGAGCACGTCGCGGCGAATGGCCTTCTGCGCCAGGCTCTCCGGCCCGGGCGCGATCATCAGGTCGACGCAATGGGTGAATTTCTCCGCTTCACCCGGCTTTCCCGCCGGCGCGAAGATGGCGGCCAGTCCGGACTCGCGTGTCGCGTCGCTGAATGTCCGGCTGATCGCCCGTTCGGTCTCGCCTTCCTGGCCGGCCTCGGGCGCGCTGATGTCGACGCCGATCAACCGCCGCGCCCCGTGCGCCTTGGCCAGCGATACGGCCAAGCGAATCCGCTCCACCGTCTCGACGGTCGGATCGAGATAGACGAGAATATCCTTGTAGGCCATGTTGGTTCTCCCCTGCGGCAGGCGGACCTCACTGTAACGTTCGGCGCGTTCCTGTCGATGACCAGGATCAAATGGGGCGCTCAATGGCGAGCGAGCCGGCAGCGAGCGCCGGGGGGTCCGGGCAAGCCGGCGAGCCCGCCAATAGAGCGCGCTGCGTTCGCCTGGAATCGCCGCGCGGAACCCCCTCGCCCCGCATAGGGTGTCGTCAGACGCCCGTCTCTCGACGGGCTATGCGGGGAGAAGGGACGACCGCCGGTTCGACCGAATCGCAGCGTGCTCTCGAAGATGAGACCGCCCGGCCTCATCTCAGTCGAGCCGCCGAAGCCTGGAGGGACTAAGCGGCGAGCGTGGAGACATTCGTCTTGCGCCGGCGCGAGGCTGCATAGCCGAGCGCGCCGAGGCCGAGCGCCATCATCGCCCAGGTCGAAGGCTCCGGAACGGAGCTCGCGGCCGAAATGTTGGTGAACATCACGTTGGGCGGAAGCGTGTGCTCCAAATCCTGGGTGGCGTGCAAGGTGAGCAAAATCGGCGCGCCGGTAAATGCGCCGCTGGTGTCGCTCACGGTTCCCGCCAGTGTGACGGCGATTTCATCGGGCGTCGTCCGGTCGATCGAGGTCGTCGTGGTCAGCGTTTCGGTGAACGCGTCGACGCCCGAGGACCACGACAGGATGACGTCGGCGCCAAGGGGCCCGGGCGTTGACCCATACTCGATCTCGCTGCTCGGCGGGGAGGTTGCCGCGGAGAGGCCGACCGTGTCGAAAGGATGGAGCCCGGAAGCATCGCCCGCGCCGACTTCACTGACCAGGAGCGTCGCGCCGTCGAGATCGAGCGCGGTCGACACATCCAGACTCGTGCCGATGTAGGTGATCGATCCGTCGAACGCATCGAAGTCGAAGCTGATGATGCTCGCTTGAGCGGCGGAACCGGCGCCGAGCGTCGCGATCGCGACCGCTCCGAGCGCAGCGACGACCGAACTTTTCATATCCCGCGAACCCTATGACGACTTGGCGCGTGGCGCCGTCGCCATCATGGCACGTTCAGCGTGGTTGTAAACCCTGTTTTCCCGCTTCGGCGCGGAGGGCGGGGCCAAGTGCGGGGACGTGCGACTTCAGTTGTCGAGAAAGCTGCGCAGCTTCCTCGATCGCGAGGGATGCTTCAATTTGCGCAGCGCCTTGGCTTCGATCTGGCGGATGCGCTCGCGGGTCACTGAGAACTGCTGGCCGACCTCTTCCAGCGTGTGGTCGGTGTTCATGCCGATCCCGAAGCGCATGCGCAACACCCGCTCCTCGCGCGGGGTGAGGGAGGCCAGCACGCGGGTCGTCGTCTCGCGCAGGTTGGACTGGATCGCCGCGTCGATCGGCAGGACCGCGTTCTTGTCCTCGATGAAGTCGCCGAGGTGGCTGTCCTCCTCGTCGCCGATCGGCGTTTCGAGGCTGATCGGCTCCTTGGCGATCTTGAGCACCTTGCGCACCTTCTCGAGCGGCATCGCCAGTTTCTCGCTGAGCTCCTCCGGCGTCGGCTCGCGGCCGATCTCATGCAGCATCTGGCGCGAGGTGCGCACGATCTTGTTGATCGTCTCGATCATGTGCACGGGAATGCGGATGGTGCGCGCCTGGTCGGCGATACTGCGGGTGATCGCCTGCCGGATCCACCAGGTGGCGTAGGTCGAGAACTTGTAGCCGCGGCGGTACTCGAACTTGTCGACCGCCTTCATCAGCCCGATGTTGCCTTCCTGGATGAGGTCCAGGAACTGAAGTCCGCGGTTGGTGTAT
>DATNBG010000217.1:0-11162 GCA_035572075.1 Roseiarcus sp.
CACCTCCTCGGCCTGGTCGGCGGGCGAAAGATTGCGGTGGATGACCCCGATCCCGCCGGCCTGCGCCATGGCGATGGCGAGCCTGGCTTCGGTCACGGTGTCCATCGCGGCGGAGACGATCGGCAGGTTGAGGCGGATTGACCGGGTGAGCTGCGTCCCGATATTCGTCGCGCTCGGCATCACCGCGCTCAGTCCCGGGCGCAGCAGGACGTCGTCGAAGGCGAGTCCCTCGGGGATAATGTTGGGTTCAACGACCGCCATCGCCATGCATCCTTTGTGGATCGACGGCGGATGGGCCGCGCGACTCGCATCCGCCGCATGGCGCGGCTGCCTAACACGGGGCGCGAGAAGTTCCTAGCGGCGGAGCGGCCAGAACTGCGCCGCCACGCCTTCGCATCTCCGCCGCCGAGTGGTATTCTGCGGCGATGCCGAAGCTCGCCCAAAGCTAAATGGACGTGGACGCCTTCCTCCTCTGGGCGGACGGACGACAGGGCCGCTGGGAACTGCGCGACGGGCAGCCGGTCATGATGGCGCCGGAGCGCGCGGCGCATGCGCTGACGAAATTCGCGGCTCAAAAGGCCCTGGAACACGGAATTGAGCGAGCGGGCCTGCCGTGCCGCGTCTTTCCCGATGGAATGACGGTGAGAATCGCGGCGCGCACCGCGTTCGAGCCGGACGCGCTGGTCGTCTGCCCGCCCCCGGCCGATCTCAACACGATGGAAATCCCAAACCCGGTCATTGTCGTGGAAGTTCTGTCGCCGAGCACGGCGGCGGACGATCACGGGGTCAAGCTCGACGGCTATTTTTCCCTGCCGAGCGTGATGCATTACCTCATTCTCGACGCCGACCGCCGGGTCATGATCCACCACCGGCGGGGACAAGCGGGCGCGATCGAGACCCGCGCCCTGCGCGACGGCGTCGCGACGCTTGACCCGCCCGGTTTCGCGGCTGAGGTCAGCGCGTTCTTCGCGATAGAGTGACGCGTCGATCGGCGCGGGCCCTCGCCGGCGCCTTCGCAATCGAGAGCGCGCCTGTTCCGGTCCGTCGGGCGCGCGTCGCCCGAGGACCTGGGCTCATGCCGCCTGCGCGCCGATGCTCTCGCGCCGCCTCAGGCGCGCGGCGTCCAGCAGCATCTGCCCCGCCCATCGGTAGACGTTGCGCTGCCGAACCAGGTCGCGCATCTCCCGCATCCGCTCGCGCTGGACGCCTGCGTCCATCCGCAGCGCCGAGTCGATCGCTTCCGCCATTCCGTGGGTATCATAGGGATTGACGATCAGCGCTTCCGACAGTTCGCGCGAGGCCCCCGCGAAGCTCGACAGGACAAGCACGCCCTGCTCGTCGTCGCGCGCGGCGACGAACTCCTTGGCGACGAGATTCATCCCGTCGTGAAGGCTGGATACGATGCAGAGATCCGCCGCCCGGAAGAGCTCGAACACCTCGGCGGGCTCATGGTGGCGAACGGCAAGCGCGATCGGCTTGTACGAGCCGTCCTCCCATCGGGCGTTGATCGCCTCGGCCTCCCGAACGGCTTCCGCCTCAAGATCCTTGTAGGCGCCGAGCTTGCCGCGGGTCGGGGCGGCCGCCTGGATGAAGACGAGCTTGCCGCGCCACTCGGGGTGGGTTTCGAGCAGGACGTCGACCGCCCGCATGCGGTCGAGAATGCCTTTGGTGTAGTCGAAGCGTTCGATCCCAACCGCGATCCGCGCATTTGGGCTCAGTCCGAAGCGGCTCGCGACGGCCTGCCGGCATTCCTCCACCGGGGCCTGCCGCGCCAGCGCCGCCGGAGGCCACTCGATCGAGATCGGATAAGAGCGAATCAGAGTCTCGTGACCCCCGAGCGTAACCGAGGTTCGCTCGCGGTCGATACGACTCTCCATGAAGCGATCGACCGCCTCGATGAAATTGTTGCAATGGAACTGGGTGTGGAAGCCGAGGATGGAGCTTCCCAGGAGTCCGTCGATAATCTGCTCCCGCCACGGGCAAATGCCGAACGTTTCCGGGTTTGGCCACGGAATGTGCCAGAAGGCGATGATCGTGGCGCGAGGCAGACGCCGGCGGAGCATGCGCGGCAACAGGGCGAAGTGATAATCCTGCACCAGGACGATCGGGTCGTCGCGGTCCGCCTCCTCGATGATGACGTCGGCGAAGCGCTGATTGATCGTGACATAGTGCGCCCAGTCCCGTTCGCGGAAGGTCGGCCGCACGAAGGCGATATGGCAAAGCGGCCAGAGCCCCTCGTTGGCGAGGCCGTAATAATAGCCGTCCTGCTCCTCGTCGCTGATCCAGACCCGCCGCAGCGCATAGGCCGGAGCATCGGGAGGCACAGCGACGCGGTCCATTCCGTCGACCGTCTCTCGATCCGCGGATCCCGAGCCATGCGCGACCCAGACGCCGCCGCAGGCGCGCATGACCGGCTCGAGCGCCGAGACGAGGCCGCTTGCCGGCGTCTGCAGCACGACGCGGCCGTCGACGCGATTGTGGATGTAGGGCTCGCGGTTCGACGCCACGATCACCCGCGCTCCAGGCAGCTCCTGATCGAGAAGCTGATGCAGCGTGTTCGGCGCCCACTCCACGTGGATCCCGTCGGCGTACTTTCGCTCGAGCCGGAGCTCGGACAGCATCGCCTCGATATCCCGCCCGATTGGCATTTCCGTGTGCCGCGGCCCGTAGTCGGCGCGACCGAGATTGAAATTGGCGATCGCATGACGCAACGACTGGTTCCACCCCTTGAGCAACGCGAGCACGATCGCCGTCCCCAATAGCCCCAACCCCGCGGCGACGCCGATGAGCGCGAGCGCCATATAGAATTCCGCCTCACGCGCCCGTCGCTCGATGAACGAGAGATCGTGCACGACGAGCAGCGAGCCCTGGCCGCCTTTCGCGGAGAGCGGAAAGAGCGCGACCGCGATCGGCGGCTCCTGGTCCTGAACGACTTTGAACGTGTCGACCTTCGGCAGCGGGGGCTTGGGGCACGCCACGTCGTCCGGCATCTCCTTTGTGGCGTAATCCATCTCACCAAAAGGGCTGCAAAAGCCCAGCGCCAGAAGCCGCTCGTCCTCCACGAGCTGTTCGAAAAAAGGCTGCAGGTCGCGTTCAGGCTTGGCTGCAAGCCCGGTCGCAATCCGCTCGCGAATCGACCGGTAAACCAGACGAGCGCGCAGTTCGACGTCCCGCTGCGACCATTGGTCGACAATGACCGACGCCATCTGGGTCATTGCGGCGATAAGCACCGCGACGGCGGCCAGTCCGAGAATGGAGTAGCGAACCGACGAAACCCGCAGCAGCGCCGCCATGGCGGCCTGGAGGTCCGCCCGCCAACGGGCGGCGGCGCGAACAAAGCGCCGCGCCACGCCGCCGGTCATTGCGGGCCTCGGCGGCCCAGCGAGAGGCGTTTCGCCGCGCGCGTCGTGTCCGCGAAGAGGCCCGCGCGCCGTTTCAACTGCGGCCGGAGATCGCCGAGGGCCGTTCAACGGCCACGCCCACACGGAGGGCCCACGCCGCATCATACGCGCTCGCGGATTCGGCTCCGCCAGGGCTCCCAACGCCAGTCAACCGCGCTCATCGCTCCAAACCGCACGCGGACGGCCGGTTTGTCAAGAAAGTCCGGCGCCGGACAACCCGCGAGCCGCGCGCTCCTCATCGGCGCCCGCGCGCCCGAGCCGCACGGACCCCGCGCCGCCGACGGGCAGTCCCTCAGGCGCCCGCGCCCGCGTCTACGCTTGGCCTGCGCCCTGGCGGGGGTAGCGTTTGCGCGTCGGCGGCCGGTTGTCCAGGAGCGCGGCGATTTCGCGCAGGCTCTTTCCGCGCAACTCCGGCAGGACGCCCAGCGTGGCGGCGGAGTCCCTGCGCAGGCGCCTCGTTCCCTCCTTCGCGAAGACCGTGAGGACCTCCTCCACATGCGTCAGGAACGTCTCGGACAGGGCGCCCTTGTCGCTCCGCACGGCGGACGACAGTTCGATTACCGCCGCCGCCGCCGACCGCTTGGCGAGATCGGGGTTACGGTTGAGGATTCCGGCGATCGACGCGACGTTGCGTTCGGCTAGCTCCCACCACAGGCCGAGGCCGCGCCGTCCCGCGAAGGCGCGCTTGCGGAACTCGCGCGCCGCGGCGGCCGCATGGCGGGCGTCCTTCGCGCTCAGAAGCTTCATCTTCGTCAGCACCGCCGAGGCCGCGTCGGATGGACATTGCTGAATCCCCTGGATCCGGCCGAGGAGCTCCCAATCCTCGGTGACGATCGTGATCGGGGGATTGGGCGGAAAGTGTTCCGTGATCGTCGTGGTGAAACGCTGCGAGACATCCTGAAAAGCGTCGGCGGCCAGCGAGTCGTGGGAAAATGTGAACGTCTTGGCGCCGAGTTCGTCGTCGCCGTTGAGCCAGCTTGCGACATTGCGCCAGAATCCCTGCGCGGCTCGCACAGCGTCCGAAACCGCGTCGGCGGCATGTGCGGTCAGAGCGGCGATCTCCGCATCGGTGACGTCAGGATTCGAGACCCCGAGCGTGGGAATGAGCTGGTCGATCGCCTGCTGCACGAACGTGTTCAGCGCCGCATGCCCGGCCTCGGCGCCGGAATCGGAAACCCAGTCCTCCTCCATCAGCACCACCGCCACGCCGACCACCCCGCCGACATCGTCGACGCCGAGGAAATCCGGCACGGGGATCGGCTTCAGGACGGTCTGGAATTCTCCGATCGCCGACGGCACCGGCACGTCGTCACCCTCGTCGACGTCCGTGTCCCCGAGATTGCCGTGACTGCCCGGCGTCGTGACCACCGTGGCCGTTCCATGCAGGAACAGGTCGTCGCCCATCACGACCGTGTCGCCGTCGATCTTGAAATAGATGGTCCAGAGATAGGGCTCCGCGCTTCCCCAGTCGCTCTGCTTGTAGCAACGGATGGTGTCGAGGGAGATGTCCACCTGAAGCGGGGTGCGGGCCATGGGCGTTCCTCTTCGTCTGATCGGGATCAAAGGCTCCCGCCGCGACTGCACAGCAAGGGCCATGCGCCGCACAGAGAGATGTAAATCGGACCGTCAGCGAAGATATATGGGTAGAACTACGCGGCGCCCGCCAATGGGCCGACGCCCATTCAGACGCACCGCCCCCCGTCGACCTCCAGCACGACGCCGGTCAGGAACGCCGCCTCGTCGCTGGCGAGAAAGAGCGCGGCCGAGCCGATGTCCTGGGGCATCGAAAACCGGCCGAGCGGCACGGTCGCCTTGAACGCCGCGCGCTTCTCGGGCGTGTCTTCGCCCATGAACATCGCAAGCAGCGGCGTCTCTCCGGCGACGGGCGCAAGGGCGCAGACGCGAATTTTGTCGGGCGCGAGCTCGACCGCCATCGACTTGGTCATCACGTGCACCGCGCCCTTCGAGGCGTTGTAGACGGTGAGCCCCGGGCGCGGGCGCAGGGCCGCGGTCGAGCCGACATTGACGAACACGCCCCCGCCATGAGCGCGCATATGCGGAACGAAGGCCTGCGCGGTCAGCAGGATCGATTTGACGTTGACCGCGAAAATGCGGTCGAACTCCGCCTCCTCGACCTCCATGAGCGGCTTGTTGCGATGGGTGGTGCCGGCGTTGTTGACGACGATGTCGACGCGCCCAAACGCGTCGATCGCGGCGCGCGCCGCGCGCTCGACGTCGGCGCGCTTCGACACGTCGGCGGTGAGCGCGATCGCGCCCTCGCCCATGCGCTTGGCCGCCGCCTCCGCCACCTCGCCCTTGATGTCGAGGCACGCCACCCGCGCGCCTTCGCGAACGAAAGCTTCCGCGATGCCGAACCCGAACCCCTGCCCCGCGCCAGTCACCAGCGCCGCCTTGCCCTTGAGCCGCATGGTCAGCCCGCCTTTTGCCGTTCGGCGACGAGCTTGTCGTCGATCTCGCGCGCCCGCTGCGCGGCCGGACGGGCGCTGAGAAGTCCCCAATAGCGCTCAAAGGCGGGCCGCTTGTCGATCGCCCCGAAGATCATGCCGAAGCCGACATGCGATCCGACATACACGTCTGCCGCCGTGAAGCGGTCGCCCGCCACATATTCGGAGCGCTTGAGCTGCTCCTCGAGCGCGGCGAGCGCCCGCTCCTGGCTGCCGTAGCCGACCATCCCGGTCCGCTCCGGCGGCACGACCACGTTAAGCGCCTTGTTGGTGTTGGCCGCCTCGACCGGGCCGGCGGCGAAGAACAGCCAGCGGTAATAGGCGCCGCGCAGGCGCGAGCCCGGCGGCGGCGCGAGGCCCGCCTCTGGAAAGACATCAGCGAGATAGGCGCAAATGGCAGCCGCCTCGGTGACGACCGTCTCGCCGTGCCGCAGCGCCGGCACCTTGCCCATGAGGTTGATAGCCAGATATTCGGGCGACTTCATCGAGCCGGCGAACTCCAGGACCTCGGCCTTATAGGGCTGGCCGGTCTCTTCCAGCATCCATCGCGCGATGCGGCCGCGCGACATGGGATTGGTGTACAGAACCAGTTCGTCCGCCACTTCTCGATCTCCCGTCGCGCTCGCGCCTCGAGGGGCGCGCGTTGAGGTTTCCCGCCGCCATGACTAAATTATGACGGAAAATTCCGCCCTTTCGACATATCCCGGATTAAGTCATGCGCATCGAAACCGACGTCAAGCTCGATTTCAAGGACGTCCTCATTCGCCCCAAGCGCTCGACGCTCAATACGCGCAGCGCCGTCGAGGTCGAACGCGCCTTCCGCTTCCTGCACACCGGCTCGGAATGGAAGGGCTTTCCGCTCGTCGCGGCCAATATGGATGTGACCGGAACCATGGCGATGGCGCGCGCGCTTGGCAAGCATGGCGCGCTGACCGCGCTCCACAAGCACTATCCGGAGCCGAAGCTCACTGAGTTTTTCGCCTCCCCTGACGGCGCGCACGCCTTCTATTCGCTCGGGACGACCGCAGCCGACATCAAGAAGCTCGCCGCGGTCGCGAAGGCCGCGCCGATCCGGTTCATCTGCCTCGATGTCGCCAACGGCTATGCCGAGAAATTCCTCGAGACGGTCAAGCGCGTGCGCGACGATTATCCGCATGCCGTGATCATGGCCGGCAATGTGGTCACCGGCGACATGACGGAAGCGCTGATTCTCGCCGGCGCCGACATCGTCAAGATCGGCATCGGCCCCGGCTCGGTCTGCACCACGCGGCGGGTGACCGGCGTCGGCTATCCGCAGCTCTCCGCGATCATCGAATGCGCCGACGCCGCGCATGGGCTGAAAGGTCAGGTGTGCGCCGACGGCGGCTGCACCGCGCCGGGCGATGTCGCCAAGGCCTATGGAGCGGGGGCCGACTTCGTCATGCTGGGGGGCATGCTCGCGGGCCATGACGAATGCGACGGCGCCATCCGCTACGAGGAGCGCGGCGGCGAGAAGGTCCCCGTGGGCATGACCTTCTACGGCATGTCGTCGGAGACGGCGATGAAGAAGCATTCGGGCGGCGTCGCCCACTATCGCGCCGCCGAGGGCAAGACGGTCGAGACGCCTTATCGCGGCCCGGTGGACGGGACGATGGGGGAGATCATGGGCGGGGTGCGCTCGATGATGACCTATATCGGCGCGGCCCACCTCAAGGAGGTGCCCAAGCGCACGAGTTTCGTGCGCGTGACCGCGCAGGGCAACGACGTGTTCGGAGGGTAAGCGTTCAGCGCACCGTCTCGACCTTGCAGGGCGCTTCGAATTTCGTCCAGATGCGCTCGCAAGTGAGCGCAATGGCGCCCTCCGCGGCTGCTAGCGCGAGACAGGCGCGGTCCCCGAGCGAGAGGCCGAACTTGCGGGTGGCCATGCGAAGGGAGCCGGCGAGGCGCGCCTGAGTCCGGTCGAACGGGATCACCTTCAATTGCAGCGCGTCTGCCAGGCGATCGACCGTCGGCTCGTCCAGTCCAGATTCGACGAGCTTGCCGACGACTTCGGAATAATTGACCGCGCCGATGACCGCCGCCCGCAAGGCGCGCGCGACCCGCTCTGCTCCTGGTTCTTCCTGCAGCAGACAGAGAAGAGCGGACGCATCGAGCACGTAAGTCTCACTCACGAGCGGCGTCCTCCCTGCGCTCGCGCATGAGTTCATCCGCGAGGCTTCGCTTACGCCCGACCGCCTTGCGAACGATCGCCTGCGCCTCCTTGATCGCAGAGGCGAGCGAACGCACGCGCAGTTCGCCGTTCGAAAGCAATTCGACAACTACTGTGTCGCCGCGGGCGATCCCCATCGCCCTCCGCATGGAGGCGGGGATCACCAGCTTGCCGCCCTCAATGATTTTGACCGCTTGCGCCAACGCGACCCTTCATCTATCCAGAGCCTGTCTCATAAATGATACCTGAAATGACAATAGGTATCAAGCGACGCGCAGGACCCACACTCTGATCGCATCAGTTGGGCTCCCCCTCCGTCAGGCCGTCAGCGGGAACATAGCGCGGCAACCGGACGTTGGGCGCCATGGCCCGCGCGTGCTAGAAGCCCGACCATGACCGCCGGCGCGTTGAAAACCGAGAACGGCGCGCGCGCCCCCCTCGCCGGCGCGACGCGCGCTCAAATCAGGCGCGCCCTTCATGAGATCGGCGTGCCCGAGCGCGAGCTCAACATGCGCGCGTCCCAGCTCTGGCGCTGGATCTATCACCGCGGCGCGCGCGAGTTCGCGGATATGCGCAACATCGCCCGGCCGCTGCTGGAGAAACTCGCCGCGCGCTGCTCGCTCGCCCGGCCCGAAATCGTGACCGAGCAGGTCTCCGCCGACGGCACGCGCAAGTGGCTCCTGCGCATGGCCCCCGCCCACCGCTTCGACAAGGGGGCCGAAATCGAATGCGTCTACATCCCGGAATCCGACCGGGGGACGCTGTGCGTATCGAGCCAGGTCGGCTGCACCCTCAACTGCTCGTTCTGCCACACCGGCACAATGCCTCTGGTGCGCAACCTCAGCGCGGCCGAGATCGTCGGCCAGGTCCTCGTCGCCCGCGACCGGCTCGGCGATTTTCCGGGCGGCGTTCCCCCGGCCGACGGGCGGACCCCCAGGGGCGAGGGGGTGCGGGCGGTGTCGAACGTCGTGTTCATGGGGATGGGCGAGCCGCTCTACAATTTCGACGCGGTTCGCGACGCGATCGCTGTCCTGACCGACGGCGAGGGGCTGTCCTTATCGAAGCGCCGGATCACCGTCTCGACCTCGGGGGTCGTTCCCGAGATCAAGCGGCTCGGCGCCGAATGCGGAACCATGCTGGCGGTCTCGCTCCATGCGACCAAGGATGCGCTTCGCGACCAGCTCGTGCCGCTGAACCGCAAATATCCGATTGAAGCGCTGATCGAGGCTTGCCGCGAATATCCCGGCGCCTCGAACGCGCGGCGCATTACCTTCGAATATGTGATGCTGAAGGGCGTCAACGATTCGCTGGCCGAGGCGAGAGCCCTGGTGCGCCTCCTGAAGGGTCTGCCCGCCAAGATCAACCTCATCCCGTTCAATCCCTGGCCGGGAAGCGCTTACGAATGCTCGGACTGGGAAAGAATCGAGCGCTTCTCGGAGATCGTGTTCAACGCCGGCTACGCGAGCCCGGTGCGCACGCCGCGCGGCCGCGACATTCTCGCCGCCTGCGGCCAGCTTAAGAGCGAGAGCGAGAAACTCAGGGCGCGCGCCCGCATGATGCTCGAGGAGAGTTTGGCGGTTGGACAGGACTGAGGCGGCGGCGTTCGTCCGCCAGGCGAAGACCGATGACCCGCCGATTTGCGCCGCGCGCGGCGCGCGTCTCACGATCGTCAGCCAGATCCGGAACCCATGACCCGGGATGCCGCCAGCAAGGAGAGCTCGCGCGCGCCCAGGCGCAGCGAGCGCCTCAGGCAGCGCGCGGCCTGGATGTATTTCGTCGAGGAGATGACCCAGAGCGCCATCGCCGAGGCGCTCGGCGTCGGCCGGGTCACGGTGGTCCGAATGCTGGCGGAGGCGAAGGCGCTGGGCGAAGTGCGCATTGCGCTCTCCCGCGCCGACGCGGAGCTTGGCGGCCTGGAAGCCGCTTTATGCAAGCTCCATGGATTTTCGGAGGCGATCGTCGCGCCGCTGTCCTCGGATTCCGCCGACCCCACGGCGCCGATCGCCGCGGCGCTCGGCGATCACGTGTCGGCGCTGTTGCGCAACGACATGAAGATCGGGCTCGGGTGGGGCCGCACGCTCAAGTCTTCGCTCGAATACTTGAGCGAGCGCTCGCTCAAGGGCTTGAACGTGGTCTCGCTGGTTGGCGGCGTCACCCATTTCGCGCACGACAACCCGGCTGAGTTTCCCTCAGCCTTCGCGCGCGCCTTCAACGCCGGCTGCTACCTGATTCCCTCTCCCGCCCTCGTCGACAGCCCCGCGACCAAGGCGGCCCTGATCGAGCGCTGCGGGCTCAAGTCGGTTTACGATTTCGCTGAAGCTCTGGACGCAGTGGTGGTCAGCGTCGGTTCGCTGGGATCGGAAGCGACGATCGCCCGCTTGGGGGTCATCAGCGACGCCGACAGGAAGGCATTGCGCGAATATGGCGGCGTCGGCGAGCTCTTGTGCAACGTCTTCGACGGCGAGGGCCGGATCGTCGATCATCCTCTCAACCAGCGCGTGATGTCGGTCCCGCTCGAGGCCGCGCGCGCCGCCCCCATTCGCGTGCTGGCGGCAGGGGGCGCGCAAAAGCTCGCGGCGATCCGCGGAGCGCTCAAGCTGCTCAAGCCGACCACGTTCGTGACCGACGCCGCGACGGCGCGCCGGCTGACCGCCTAACTTAACTAGCGCCTCTGCACAGAGGTTATGACTCGTCGAAGGGGATTGGATAGGCGCGGGCCATCTTGGCGCTGGCTTTTCCCGGGGTGAACATTGATGGAATGCGCCGGAATTGTTTCGCTGGTGTTCCCCAGCGGCGACCTCTGAGACACGGAGTTACCGGCTTGATGCGGCGACGGCGGCGCCGTTTTGCGGCCACGGCGCCCGCTTCGGCTGTTGTTGCGCCCGGCGCCGGATTGTCCGAAATCGAGTTCTCAACATATGTGTTAGTTGCCATCCCCGCGCCTTAGTTGTTTAGTAGGTATTAATCCCTAGAGGCCGCCGGATTATTTTGTGGCGAAGGAATTGGCGGCGACTATTTGGGGATCCGACAGAAGCGGGGAACCTTTTGGTGTCACGATCGTTAGATGTGGGAAATTCCCTGGAGGAAGGCATGGCCCACATTGCTTTT
>DATNBG010000218.1:0-4149 GCA_035572075.1 Roseiarcus sp.
CGCAAGTCATGCAGCGGACGAGATCGATCCGCCCGTGCAGGTCGATCACCCGCGCGCTGCCGGCCGCCTGATGCAACCGGTCGACGTTCTGGGTGAGAATGAGCTCAATTCCGCCGGTTCGCTCGAGCCGGGCCAGGGCGCGATGGGCGTCGTTCGGCTTGGCCTGACGAATGCGCCGCCAGCCGACGAGACTGCGCGCCCAATAGCGGCGGCGGGTTTTTTCCTCGCCCATGAACGCCTGAAAGGTCACCGGCTGCGCGCGTTTCCACATGCCCTCGGCGTCGCGGTAGTCGGGAATCCCTGAGCCCGTGCTGCATCCGGCGCCGGTCAGGACGAAGAGACGCCGATGCCGGCCGACAAAGTCCTCAAGGCTGGCGGATCGGGTCATGACGGCTCGGCCTTCGCCGTCCCGTCCACGGCCTGGGCCGCCTCCGCCCGCAACACCGGCAGCAGCTCCGTTTCGAACCAGGGATTGCGCTTGAGCCACGCATTGTTCCGCCACGAGGGATGGGGCAAGGGGATCAGGCGCGGATGGTCGCCGGACCGATAGACGTCGCGCCATTTGCCGACGGTCTCGCTCAAGCCCTTGGCGGTCTTCGCATGAAGATGCCACTTCTGGGCGTATTGTCCGACGAGCAGGACGAGTTCCAGGTTGGGCAGGAGCGCGAACAGCCGCGCGCGCCAGAGTTCGGCGCATTCGCGGCGGGGAGGCAGGTCGCCGCCGTTCAAGTCGTGACCCGGGAAGCAGAACCCCATCGGCACGATCGCGACCTTCGCGGGATCGTAGAAAATCTGTTCGCCGATCCCGAGCCAACCGCGCAGGCGGACGCCCGACGGATCGGAATAGGGGCGTCCCGAGGCATGGACGCGGACGCCCGGCGCCTGGCCGGCGATGCAGAGACGGGCGGTGGTGGAGACTTGCAGCACCGGTCGCGGCTCGTGGGGCAGCGGCTTCCCGTATCGCGGCGCGTCGCGGCAGACGCGGCAAGCGCGGATGTCGCGGACGAGCGCGGCGAGGGACGGGCGGGAGTCCATGGGCCCGCGTTACCCGAGCCTCGCCGCCCGATCAATGCGCAAGCCTTTCGTCAGGCCGCGGCCTGCCGCTCCAGGCTGACCTCGGCCTCGAGGCTCTCGGCGTCGCGAAAGACCGAGGCGACCGCGAGCGTGCGCCCGGCGCGGCGCATGCGCACGAGCCCGTCCTTGGCCCCGATATCGCCCTCAACGGCGAGATCGTCCCAGCTCTCGGCATGGCCGACATAGTTGATCGGAACGTCGTAGTGCTGGCTCCAGAAGAACGGGACCGCATCGAACGGCTCGCGCCGCCCGAGCATGTTGAGCGCCGCCGCCTGTCCCTGCCGTTCCGCCACGACCCAATGCTCGACGCGGATGGCCTGGCCGGTGAGGCGATCGGGCCAGCGCGCGATGTCGCCCGCGGCGAAGATACCGGGCGCGCTCGTTTCGAGGAAGCGATCGACCGCGACGCCGCGGTCGGTCTTGAGCCCGGCCGCCTCGGCGAGCCCGATACGCGGCCGCACGCCGACGCCGGCGACGATGAGATCGGCCTCGAGAACGCTTCCGTCGCTCAGCGTCATTCGCTTGCCCTCGACGCCGCTCGCGGTGTTGCGCAAGTGGAAGATGACGCCGTGCTCCTCGTGAATCGCCTGCACGAGGCGGCTGAAATCAGGACCCAGGATTTTCTCCATCGGCCGCTCTTCCGGCGCGACGACATGGACTTCGATGTCGCGCGCGCGGAGCGAGGCGGCGACTTCGAGGCCGATGAAGCTCGCGCCCAGGACGACCGCGCGGCGGGCCGTCTTCGCCCGTTCGATGATCGCCCGGCAATCCTTGAGAGAACGAAGCACAAGCGCGTCCGACGGTTTGGCGCCGGGAATCGGCAGACGAACCGGCTCGGCGCCGGTCGCGAGAAGCAGGCGATCGAAGGGAACCTTGTCGCCGCCGGCGAGCGCGATTTCGCGCGCGCCGACGTCGATCGCGGCGACGGTCGTGTTGAGGCGAAGGTCGATGGCATTGTCGGAATAGAAGCTTGGGTCCCGCAGCGGCAGCCATTCCTCCGGCGCGCCGCCGGCGAGATAGTCCTTCGACAGGTTCGGCCGGTCGACCGGGGGCGCGTCGTCGCTGCTCAGCATGACGATTCCGCCCTCGTATTTCTCCCGCCGTAGCATCTCCGCGGCGGCGAAGCCCGCGGCGCCCCCGCCGACGATCACGATCCTCTTCGGGGCGTCAGGCCTGGCGCGGGGTTTCGTTTCAGGCCGGGCGCGCTTCTCGCGCACGACGATCCGGCCCGCGCGCTGATCGACCGACCATGTATCGACCGGACTGAGCGCCGGCGCGCGCAACGCTTCGCCGGTGCGAAGATCGAAGCAGGCGTGATGCCAGGGACAGCGCACGGCGCCGTCGACGACGAGCCCGTCCGCCAGCGGGCCGCTATAGTGGGTGCAAATCGCGCCGATGGCGAACACGTCCGCGCCGCGACGCACGAGCAGCACGGCTTCGCTTCCGACGTGGCCGAGCAACTTGCCGCCGTCCGGTAGTTCGGCCGCGGCAATTCCTTGCGCCAGATCGGGGCCGGCCGGTTGAGCTTGATCTTCAGCCATTGCGCCCTCCGAAGCTTGTCCGCGCGCGCCCCGCGTCATTGGCGCGGGCGCTTAAAGCAGACTGGCATATTAACGGGACCGCCGTAAGGCGGACAGCTTGATGCAGATCCGAACTGTTTGATCCAGATCAAAGTACGCCCGGCCGCGCCAAGTCATACGGCATCGGACAAATCACGCGGGGCTGGCGTTTATGGTTGTGTGGGCCGGCAAGGTTGATCCTGGGCCTTTCCCCGTGTCATGGTCATCGGCGCAAACCATTTTGCGGTTTGAGTTAAGGGACAGCGTTGGGACTGTTGGACGAGTCGAGATGAGTTCGGCTTGTTGGGGAGCCTCGACGAGGAGCGAGACGGGCGGGCGGCGCCATGATCCTCAAGGCCGAGGTTCGACGACTTGTTTTGCGGCTCACGCCATTGGCGGCCGCGCTGCCGCTTGGCGGTTGCGATTGGGCGCTGCTCAATCCGAAAGGTCCGGTCGGCGACGCCAACAAGATGATCCTCGTCGATTCGGTGGCGATCATGCTGGCGATCGTGATCCCGACGATCGTCGCCACACTTGGGGTCGCCTGGTGGTGGCGGTCTTCCAACGCCAGGGCGCGCTATCTGCCGGAGTTTGAATATTCCGGCCAGCTCGAACTGATCGTGTGGGCGATTCCGATCCTGACCGTCATGCTGCTTGGCGGCGTCGCCTGGATCGGTTCGCATGACCTCGATCCGGCGAGGCCGCTCGCCTCGAAGGAGGAGCCGCTCAACGTCCAGGTCGTGTCGCTCGACTGGAAGTGGCTGTTCATCTACCCGGACCAGCATGTCGCCAGCGTCAACCGGCTGGTGATTCCGGCGGGGACGCCGATCCACTTTTCGTTGACCTCGGGGAGCGTGATGACCGCGTTCTTCGTCCCCGAGCTCGGAAGCATGATCTACACCATGAACCGCATGCGAACCCAGCTCCACCTCGCGGCCGACAAGCCGGGGACGTTTCGCGGCCTTGCCGCCCAGCTGAGCGGCGACGGCTTCGCCGACATGCATTTCGAGGTCGTCGCCAAATCGCCGCAGGACTTCTACGACTGGCTCGGTCAGGTGCGCGCCGCGGGGCCGGAGCTGACGCCCGAGAGTTATAAAGAGCTTTCGAAGCAAAGCGTCGTGCCGAAGCCGTTCACTTTCCGCACGGTCGCTGACGGACTGTTCGACAAGATCCTCGATCAGAGGCTGCCGCCGGGGCCCGGCCCTGTCGCCCAGACCAATCCGGGCGCGCCTGTTCGTACGGGAGAATAGCCATGCTCGGCAAGCTGACCTGGGGCGCCATTCCCTTCGATCAGCCAATTCCTTTTTTTGCGGGCGCGTTTGTCATCGTCGTGGTGATCGCGGTGCTCGCTTTCATCGCCATCAAGGGCTGGATCCCCTACCTGTGGCGCGAATGGATCACCAGCGTCGACCATAAGCGGATCGGCGTCATGTACATGACGCTGGGCACGGCGATGCTGCTGCGCGGTTTCATCGATGCGCTGATGATGCGCTCCCAGCAGGCGCTGGCGTTCCAG
>DATNBG010000219.1:0-2717 GCA_035572075.1 Roseiarcus sp.
GCGTCGGCGAGGAAGCGCGCGCAACGATGAGCGAGGCCTGGAATAGGGATTGTCCTCATCATCCCGCGGGCACCGTCGGCTCGACGCGGAACACCTGGGTCGAGGTCATCAGCATTTTCCCGTTGCCCATGTTCGCGAAATTGAGGCCGAGCGGGCCGCCGTAGACCGGCCATGGATACATCACCACCAGCAGCATGTCGGTGCCCGGGACGGCCGCGTTGACGCCGACATCGACCGTCGGCGAGCCGACGACGTTTCCGCTGGCGTCGAACGTCGGCAGGAGAGAGGCGAGATTGGTCGTGCCGGCCGGCAGCGGCTCGAGTTCGACGGTCAGCTGCGAGCAGTCGAACAGCGCGGTCAGCTCAGTGCAGATCTCGTCATGGAACTGGGACACGGTCAGCGAGCCGACCTGATTGGTGAGAACGGTCCTCGCCGCCTGCTCCGCCGTCGATTCGAAGAACGCCTTGACCAGGAAGATGGTCGCCGCCTGCAGGGTGACGAGCACGATGCCGAGGAAGATCGGATAGACCATCGCGAATTCGACCGCCGGCGAGCCGGTCTCGTCGACGGCCAGCTTTCGCCCCCCGCGGCCCACGCATGAGAAGAATTTGCCCACTGACCGCATCGCGACCGGCGCCTCGTTGCTGACGACGAAGCCTGCGCGCGAAGGCGTTACTCCGGTCTTATCTCCGGCGCGCGATTTTGCTTAAGATGCGAGCCAATCGGCGCGAGGGCCGGAAAGAATCCGGCCTTTCGTCATTAACGTTGCCGGATCGCCAACAAGCCCGCGCGCAATCAAGGCGCGCGCCCGGCCCGATCCGGCTCCGCCCGGCTCGCCGTTGGGCGGGCGGTCCGCCTCGATAAACATCAGCGACCGGGACGTATCGCCCCCAATATCGCGAACCGGCAACCAAGGGGATGCGCCCGGATCGGCGCGCCGGGAGACTCCCATATCCGTGAGGTCTGGCGCCTTGCGGCCGAAACGCGGCGCCAACCCGGCGAGGCCCCGGCGGGAAACCCCGGTTGCGCCATTAATTCGCTGTTAACGCCTTTCACTCAGCCTCATCGGCGAGCGCCTTGGGCGCGCCGAGCGTTGCGTCAGTCGAACCGGAGTTGAACAGCTCTCATGCGCGACGATTTTTTTCACATCATCCCTGACGCCGGCGCCGAGCGCGGCGCAGGCAGCGCGCTCGCCCGCATCTATCGCGACATCGGCCTCGCCGCGGTCGCCGGAGCGTTGAGACTGCCGGCGGACGGTTTTGAGCCTGAGATGATCGAGTCGCTCGAGCGGGGCGAGTTCTTTCTCGTTCCTGAGACCCACGCCCTTGCGCCGGCGGAGGCGGACGCCTAAACAAACCGGCGGGGCGAACGAGCGTCTGAAGGCGAGCGCAACCGATGGTTCAGCTGACGAGGCGCCGGCTTCTCACTGGCGTTGGCGCGGGCGTTGCGGCCACGACGCTGTCGTTCTCGGGTTACGCGACGGCCTATGAGGCCGGCGCGGCGCTTGTGCTCACCGAATATGCGCCGAAGCTCCGCAACTGGCCGGAAGACCTCCAGCTCAAGATCGCGGTCATCGCCGACATTCACGCCTGCTACCCCTGGATGTCGGAAGAGCGGATCGGCGGCATCGTCGATCTGGCCAACGCCCAGAGGCCGGATCTGACGATCCTGCTCGGCGACTATGTGTGCACGCACCCCTTCGTTTCCGGATATGTGCCGCCCGGCGCCTGGGCCGAGCAGCTTGCCCGTCTCGAGGCGCCGCTCGGCGTCTACGCGATTCTCGGCAATCACGACTGGTGGTCGGCGGCCATCCCGACCGAGCCCGCCGACAATTCGCTCAGCGTGCGCCGCACGCTCGCCGCGGCGCGCGTCCCGCTGCTCGAAAATCAGTCTGTGCGATTGTCCCAGGCCGGGCGGCCCTTCTGGCTGATCGGCCTCGGCGATCTCCTGGCGCGTATCCCTCATCCGCGCCGCGGCCACGGCGCCGACGATCTCCCCAGGGCGATGCGCGAGATCAACGACGAGGCGCCCGCGATCCTGCTCGTTCACGAGCCTTTCTTCTTTCCGTGGGTGCCGGACCGGATCGCGCTCACGCTCTCGGGCCATATGCATGGCGGGCAGGTCAATCTTCCGATCGTGGGCGCGCCGGTCCATCTCCTCAAGCGCCGCTCAGGGAAATACATCTACGGCGAATACGCGTTGAGAGAACGGCGGATGATCGTGTCGGGCGGACTCGGCACGTCATACGCGCCGGTGCGCATCCTTCGCCCGCCGGAAGTGGTGGTGGTCAAGCTCGGCGGCGAGGGGCGGCTCGCCTGAGCCTTATTCGAACAGGGCCGGGGCGATCGAGGCGATGAGCAGCGCCGCCATCGTCCAGTTGAACGGCCGGACCACACGCGGGTCCATCATGAGGCGCTTGAGCGAGGCGCCGAACGCCATCCAGGCGCCGCTGCACGGGATCGCCATCAGGCCGCACAGCGCGGCGATGAACAGCACGCTCCTCATGTAGCCGTCGACGACGCCGGCATAGGTCGCGAGCGCGCTCAGCGCCATCACCCAGGCCTTGGGGTTGACCCATTGAAAGCCGGCCGCGGCGAGGAAGCCGATCGGGCGCCCGCCTCCCTCGGCCTCGCCGATCGGCTTGGCGAGCGCGATCCTGAGCGCAAGCCACAGCATGTAGATCGAGCCGGCGATCCGCATGACCGGCAGGATCTTCG
>DATNBG010000220.1:0-3517 GCA_035572075.1 Roseiarcus sp.
GCGCTCGACAGCGAAGGCGTCGACCTCTCGGTCTGGCGCATCCATCGCAAGATCGGTATGAGCGGCGGCCTGTTCACCAACCAGCTCCGCCGCGAGACCGGAGTCGACTTGAGCGAGGAGCGCCTCGAGCGCCTGCGCCGAAAGCATGCGGAGGCCTATCGCCGGATGTCGGACGCCATTCGTCCGCTGCCTGGCGCGCGCGAGCTTCTGGCCTTTCTCACCAGCGCCGGCCTCAAATGGGCGATCGCCACCAGCGGGAGGATGGAGACGGCGTCGGTCAATCTCAAGGCGCTCGGCGTCGACCCCGATCGAACCCCGGTGGCGACGCGCGATCAGGTGAAATACGCCAAGCCCGATCCCGACCTGTTCCTCGCCGCGGCGGCGCGGCTGAACGCCCCGATCGAGACCGCGGTCGTGGTCGGCGACAGCATCTGGGACATGCTGGCGGCGGCTCGGTGCCGCGCGCTCGGCGTCGGGCTCCTGTGCGGCGGTTATGGCGCGAGCGAATTGCAGCAGGCGACCGCCTTCCGCGTCTACGAGGACCCCGCCGACCTGCTCGTCCATATCGATGAACTCGGCGGACGCCGGTGAACGATCCGCAACGTCAAGGCGGCGACCACTGGCCGAGTCCCGCCATCGTCTTCACGAATTGCCGGGCGATCTCATCCCTGAACACATGCCGGCCGCCGGTGACGACTTTCAGCCCGCCGCTCCACACGCAATCGATCAGCGAGTTGCCCGCCGAGAAGATCCACGCGTCGAGGATCTGATCGCCGGTCTTGCCGGCGAGGGTGGGATGGCCGGCGCGAAAGGTCAGAATGTTGGCCCGCGCGCCGGGCGCGAGCTTGCCCGTGTTCCGCCTCAGGGCCCGGGCGCCGCCGGACCAGACGGCCTCGAGCATCGCCCGCCCGCATGACGCCCCGGGCGGGCCGCACACATTGCGCGCCCGTTCCTTAAGCCTCTGCGCATATTCGAGCTGGCGCAATTCCGCCGCGACCCCGATCGAGACATTGGAGTCGGTGCCGACGCCATAGCGACCGCCCTCGCGGATGTAATCCGCGGCGTTGAAGATTCCGTCGCCGAGATTGGCTTCCGTCACAGGACAAAGGCCCGCGACCGCGCCCGAGCGCGCGAGGTCCCGCGTCTCGCTCTCGTCCATGTGGGTGGCATGGACGAGGCACCATCTCTCGTCGACGCCGGCATGGTCGAGGAGCCAGCGCACCGGCCGGGCGCCGAGCGCAGCGACGCAATCCTCGACTTCCTTGATCTGCTCGGCGGCGTGAATGTGAATGGGGCCTTCGCCCGCGAGGGGGATGAGTTCGGCGAGCTCTTCCGGCGTCACGGCGCGAAGGCTGTGCGGCGCGATCCCGATCGCCTCCCCGGCGTCGCGTTTGATCATCCCGCGGCAAGCCTCGACGAGGCGCGCAAACGAGTGAAGATCGGTGACGAACCGCCTCTGCTCCGGCAAGGGCTTCGCGCCGCCAAACGTCGAATGGGCGTAGAACACCGGCAAGAGCACGATTCCGATGCCGGCGCGCCCGGCCGCGGCGAGGATGCGGGCGGCCATTTCCGCCGGCTCATCGTAAGGCGAACCGTCAGGCGCGTTATGGAGGTAGTGGAACTCGGCGACCGCGGCGAACCCCGCCTCCAGCATTTCGACATAGACCTGCGCGGCGACCGCCTCGACATCGTCCGGCGACATCATCAGCGCAAAGCGGTACATGGTCTCGCGCCAGGTCCAGAACGTGTCGGTCTCCCGTCCCCTTGCTTCGGCGAGGCCGGCAAAAGCGCGCTGGAAGGCGTGGCTGTGCAAATTCATCGCCGCCGGCGCCATGATCGCGTGGCGCTCGTCGCCGGCCTCGGCCGCAACGCCGATCTCAACAGCGGCGACCGCGCCTTCATCGATCTTAACCCGGACGTCGGACTGCCAGCCGTCGGGAGTGAGCGCCCTTGCGGCATGAAGGATGGGCAAAGGTCGCCTCCGCTTCGTGCGATCGGCCTCGAGCCCGCCGGCCGCTTGCCTTTCGGCCGGTTAGGTCTAAGCCGTTAAGCGCCATGGTTCAAACAAACGGCCACAACCGTCCTGACACAATCTGGCTCAACGCGCGCCTTGCGACCCTCGCCGAGGGGCGCGCGGGCCTCGGAATCGTCGAACCCGGCGCGATCGCCGCGCGCGACGGACGAATCGTCTTCGCCGGCCACGAGGCCGAGCTTCCGGCCTCGTTGCGCAACGGCGCGCGCGTTGTCGATTGCGAAGGCCGGTGGATCACGCCCGCGCTCATCGACTGCCACACCCACCTCGTCTACGGGGGGGACCGCGCGCATGAATTCGAGCTCCGGCTCGCCGGCGCGACCTATGAACAGATCGCGCGCCAAGGCGGCGGCATTCTTTCCACCGTCCGCGCGACCCGCGCCGCGAGCGAAGATGAACTCACGGCCTCGGCGCTCCGGCGACTGGATGCGCTGATCGCCGAGGGCGTGGGCACGGTCGAAGTGAAATCCGGCTATGGGCTCGACCTCGAAACCGAGCGCAAATCGCTCCGCGTCGCGCGCCGGCTTGGCCGGGAGCGCCAGGTCGCGATCCGAGCAACCTTCCTCGGCGCGCACGCGCTCCCGCCCGAATTCGCGGGAAAACGCGACGCCTATGTCGCCACTGTCGCCGACACGATGATCCCGGCGCTCGCGGGCGAAGGGCTGATCGACGCGGTCGACGGGTTTTGCGAGCGGGTCGCGTTCTCTCGCGACGAGATCGCGCGTGTGTTCGCGGCCGCGAAGCGCGCGGGGCTTCCGGTCAAGCTGCATGCCGACCAGTTGTCGAACACGGGCGGCGCGGCGCTTGCAGCGAAGTTCGGCGCGCTCTCGGCCGATCATCTCGAATATGCGGACGAGGACGGCCTCGCCGCGATGGCGAAGGCTGGCGTCGTCGCCGTGCTGCTGCCCGGCGCGTACTATGTGCTGAAGGAGCGGCAGGCGCCTCCGATTGAGCTCATGCGCAAGCATCGCATGGCCTTGGCCGTCGCCACCGACTCCAATCCGGGCACGTCGCCCATGACCTCGCTTCTGCTCGCGCTCAACATGGCGGCGACTTTGTTTGGGCTGACCGTCGATGAAAGCCTCGCCGGCGCGACCCGCAACGCGGCGCGCGCTCTGGGTCTTGCCGCCGAGACGGGGACGCTCGAGGCCGGCAAATGGGCCGACCTCGCGATCTGGGACAACGAGCGCCCGGCCGAGCTGGTCTACCGGCTTGGCTTCAACCCGCTGCATAAGCGCGTCTGGAGGGGTCGGTGACCGTCGTCGTCCGCCCGGGCGAAGCCTCGCTCGCCGACTGGCGCGCGATTGCGACCGGCGCGCCGGTCGCAATCGACCCGTCGTGCAACGCCCGGGTGGCCGCGAGCGCGGCCGCGGTGAACCGGATTCTGTCTCGCAGCGAGCCGGTCTACGGGATCAACACCGGCTTCGGCAAACTGGCGAGCGTGCGCATCGCCCGCGAAGACCTCGCTGAGCTTCAGCGCAACAT
>DATNBG010000221.1:0-2559 GCA_035572075.1 Roseiarcus sp.
GCGATCAAGCTCTCGGACGACGAATTCGCGACCCTCGGCCGCGCCGGGCGCGGGGCGGAGTGACCCTTGCCCGCGAGCGACGGCGATCGACGGGCGTTCACACGAGGGCGGCCAAGGGAGCGAACGCGACAAGGTTCCACCTCCCCTCGCGACCGCTGAGCCTCGCGAGCGAGAGCGGCGCGACATCGATCCGAAAGAAAGCGGAAGGAGCGGCGCCGAGCGCATTGACCATCGCCGCCCGAACGACGGAGGCGTGGGTGACGGCCAGCGTCGCGCCATCGCGGGCCAGCGCCTGCCCGAGCCAGGCGCCAGTGCGCTCGATCAGGCTCGCGAACGATTCGCCGCCATGCGGCGCGGCCTTAAGGTCGCCAAGCCATGCCGCAAACCCATCCGGCTCGCGCTTGGCGACGGCCTTCGCTGCGAGGCCGCGCCAGCGCCCGTAGTCGCAGTCCCTGAGCGCCGTCTCGACAACGGCGTCGAGACCCAGAGCCTCGGCCGTCTCGCGGGCCGCGCGGGAGGGCGCGGTCATGACCCGCGCATAGGGACTGAGCCTGCCGCGCAACGCTTCGAGGGCGCTGGCGGCCGAGGCTTCGAGCGCTTCATCGTCGGGAAACCGGGCCCGGCGCGTCGCAGCGGTTGGCCCGTGCGCGAGGAGGTCGAGACGCGCGGTCAAGGAGCCTCGCGCCGGCGACTCAGGCGGCTGCTTGCAGCCGGCCCTGCTTCCCGCGCGCGAAATCGCGTTCGACCCAGGCGCCGAAGCCGAGGCCGAGGGCCGTCCACATGATCGCCTGCGCGCCGAACGAGGCCATGCGGAACTGCCATAGGACGACCGCCGGGAAGCCCTCCGGAACCTCGTTCAGCGGCGGCATCGCAAGGGCGAAGATGACCGCCGCGGCTAGATAGACCGCCGCGCCGACCAGCGTCGCGTTCCAGGCGCCGAGTTGATCGATTAGGCGGTTGCGCACGTTCCAGGCGGCGATCATCGAACCGAGCGAGAGCAGGATCATACCGAAATAGATCGCCGTGCGAAGGCCGATCGTGTCGGGGGCGCCGATCGACGGCGGGTTCGCCGGATATTTGAGGATCGGGATCGCGTAGACCGCGAGGAAACCCATGAGCGCGACCACGGCCGAGGTCACGCGAGGGCTCCAGTCTCCCATCCGGCCGTAGAGGATCGCGAAAGCGAGCGCGAACAGGCCGCCGAAGGCCACGCTATAGACGGCGACGCCGGTGAAGAGGCCGATTCCCGCCTGAACAGGGCGGCTAACCAGCTCGGGCTCGTCCTCGACCGGCGGCGGCTTTTCGCCTCTCGCCACCGCGGCGTCATGCTCGGCCTTGGCTTTCGCCTGGTCCATCGCCGTCTCGAAAGCGATCGCGCGGTCGACCGCCGGCTCGCCGACGATTTTCAAGAAGCTGAAGGAAAGGAGGGCGGCGACAAAGCCGACGATCATTCCCCGCCACAACATGGATCCTGTGGTCATCACGATTATCCTCGACCCCGAGGCCGGCGCGTTACGCGAGGCGCCGGCGCGCCTTGCTCCGATGCATCTTTTCAGGGGATGCGGATCGCCCCGCCCTCAGTGGCAGGGGAAGCCGAGCAGATGGCGGCTGTCGTGCACGAATTCATGCACATACATGCCCTTGATGATCGAGGTCGCGCCTTCTTCGGCCCCGACGAAATAGACGCCGAGCAGGCAGAGGAGGCCAGCGAAAATGACCCAGGGCAGCAATTCCCGAATCGGGATGGCGACGGGCCTGGCGGCGGGGGCTAGTGTCGAAGCGGGCATGTCAGACTCCGTGGGGATATCGCGTCCCCGTTTGAGACAGGCTTCGCCGCGGAAAGGGTCTGACTTTCGGCCGAAGCGGCCGATCACAGTGGCGCGACCGTGCCGGGTTTCCACCGGCTTCCGCCCCGCGACGCGCCCGGTCACAATACGGGCCTTGGCGGCGCTGTCAATCGAGGGTTGGAGGGATCGGCTGCGTCACAGGAAGATGGCCCGGTCGCGCGCCACCGCCTTGGCCAAATGCTCGCTGACCGCGCGGATGCGCCCCAGGCCCCGCGCGTCTTCGTGCGTGACAAGCCAATAGGCGCGCATCGCCCGGCGCTCGGGCAGGACGCGCTTCAAGTCCTTGAACCGGCGGGCGATGAAGTCGTGCATTACCGCAAGCCCGACCCCTGCGCGCGCGGCCTCGAGCTGGGTGACCGTGTTGGCGCTTTCAAAACTGGTCGGCGCCCCGCCGAAGAGCTCGAGCACATAGTCGAGCGCCGTGGAGAACGCATGCTCCTCGACATAGCCGATGAGCCGGTGGTTTTTCAGCGCCTCGACGCCGGCGGGCGCGCCGTTGCGCTTGAGATAGCCTGAGCTCCCGTAGATCCCGAGCGAATAGTCGGTGAGCTTGCGGGCGACGAAGCGTCCCGCCTCCGGTTTGTCGAGGCCGACCACGATATCGACCTCGCGGCGGGCGAGCGGGGTCAATTGCGGCAGCGGCGCCAGTTGCAGGCGCATGGCCGGGTGGCGCTCGGCGAAGTCGCGCAGCGCGCTGGTCAGATAGTAAGTC
>DATNBG010000222.1:0-4572 GCA_035572075.1 Roseiarcus sp.
CTGCTCGACCGCAAGACGTCCGGCCTCACGCTCGAGGCTGAGGCGTCCCACATTACCGGGCGGATCGAGGCGAACGCCTTGGCGTCCGGCGATATCGACGGGAACAAGCTGCAAGGCTCGGCCCATGTCGCGAAAACCGCCGATGGCGGCTGGCTTGTCGACAATCTCGCGCTCAACCTCGCCTCCGCGAAGCTCAAGGGCAATGTCGCGATCGGCGCGGATAGGCTCGCGACCGGCACGCTCAGCTTCAGCGCGGCGAATCTCGACGATCTCTCGCCCCTCGTGCTGACCAGGATGAGCGGCGCGCTGCAGGCTGAGGTCAACGCCTCGGGGAGGGATGGAAAACAGGCGGTCGCGATCGCCGCGACGAGCGAACGGATGGCGTTCGGCGCGAACAGGCTCGAAGGCCTCAAGGTTGACCTCAAGATCGGCGATCTGTGGGGCGCGCGAAGCGTCTCGGGCGTAGCGCGGCTCGCGCGCGCTGAAGTCGCCGGGCAGACGATTTCGGGGATCAAGCTGACCGCGACCGGCCGAGCCGATTCCAGCGACCTCGATTTCACGGGCTCGGTGTTCGGCTTCGCGCTGAACGCGCAAGGCCGCTTGTCCGGCGGCCCGCCGATCCGCTTCGACCTGGCGGCGTTCACCGCGCAGCGCGGCGCCCAAAAGATCGCTCTCGCCGGGCCCGCCGCGATCACTTATGGCGGCAATGGAATCGACATCACGAGCTTCGCGCTGCGCGTCGGTTCCGGCCGCTTGTCGCTCTCCGGCCACGCAGGGTCCACGCTCGATCTCCGCGCGAGCGCGACCGCGCTGCCGCTTTCCGCCCTCGATCTCGTTTCGCCGGGCCTCGGCGCGTCAGGAACCGCCGACGGCGAGGCGACGATCCGCGGGGCGCCGAGCGCCCCGATCGGCGACTGGCGTCTTCGTCTCAGGCAGGTCAGCACGCCGCAGACTCGGAGCAACGCGCTGCCGCCGCTCGACATCGCGGCTTCGGGCCGGCTCGCTCAAGGGCGGACCTCGGTCGACGCGACCGCCAACGCGGGCGGCGCCAATTCGATCCGCGTCACCGGATCGGCGCCGCTCGCGAGCGGCGGCGCGCTCGATCTCAGGATCGACGGCCGGCTCGACGCCTCTCTCGCCAACAACGCTTTGTCCCTTTCCGGGCGTCGGATGACCGGGGCGCTCACGCTCGCGCTTCAATTGCGCGGGACGCTCTTGAAGCCTGAGGCCCAAGGATCGGTTCGACTGGCGAATGGGGAGTTCCGTGACGATGCGACGGGCTTCAGGCTCAGCGGGATCACGGGCGTCCTCGCCGCCAGTGGAGACAGGGTCCGCATTGAGCGGCTGAGCGGCGCGACCCCCAACGGCGGGACGATTTCGGCGACCGGCGACATGCGGCTCGACCCGGCCGCCGGCTTTCCCGGCTCGATTCGCGTGACCGGCAGGCGCGCGCAGGTGGTGGCCAACGCCATCGTGGCCGCAACCGCCGATCTTGATCTGACCCTCACGGGCAAGCTCGCGCAAAAGCCCAATGTCGCCGGGCGCATCACGATCGATTCGATGGACATCACCGTGCCGGGGCGCTTCAACAGCGTCTCCGCTCCCATTCCCGGCACGAGACACGTCAATCCGACGCCGACCGCCCGGGCCCGCCTTGCTCAGATCGCCAGGGCCAATGCGGCGCGAAGCCGGGGGGGCCCGTTCGACGCGACGCTCAACCTCACGATCTCGGCGGCGAACCGAATTTTCGTCCGTGGCCGGGGCGTGTACGCCGAAGTGGGCGGCGATCTCCATGTCGCGGGGCTCGCGAGCGATCCGCGGGTGCAAGGGGGGTTCGACCTCTTGCGCGGCTCGCTCACGCTGGTTGGCCGGCGGCTGGTCTTCACCCAGGGACAGGTCCGGTTTCATGGCGGCGTGATCCCCGACCTCAATCTCGTCGCCGAGACGAACGCGGGCGACGTCACGGCGCGCATCGCGGTGACCGGCCCCGCGACCCAGCCGACTTTTGCGATCACCTCGCAGCCAAGCCTGCCGCAGGACGAGATTCTGTCCCGCATTCTGTTCCAGCGGCCTTCCGGCAGCCTCAGCGGCTTTCAGGCGCTGGAGCTGGCCAACGCCGTGGCGACCCTGTCCGGCAATGTTGACGCATTCGAGGGCCTGCGCAGGACGCTGGGCGTCAACAGCCTGGACATCTCCACCAGCGCGACCGGAGGCGCCCTGGTCGGCGCCACGCGCGCGATCAACGACCGGATCAGCGTCGGGGTGACGACCGGAGCGCGGCCGCAGGACAACGGGGTGAATGTCGATCTCGACGTGACCCGCCATCTCCGGCTTCAGGCCGGCGTCGATGCAAGCGGGGGATCGAGCGCCGGAATCGGGGCGCAATGGGAATACAAATAGTCCGGGATCCGTCCTCGGGGTCGCTCCGAGGGCTGAGTGGTGCGGTCAAGAGGACTCGAACCTCCACTCCTTGTGAGAACTAGCACCTCAAGCTAGCGCGTCTACCAGTTCCGCCATGACCGCATTGCTTCGCTCCGCGCAAACCCGCGAAGCGAAGGCGGTCGTCTAACAAATCGCCTCCGCGATGACAAGCATGGGGCGGGTCGAATTGCGGCCGGCGCGCGCGGAGGCTTGGTCGCCCGCAAGTCTCCGCGGGGCTCAGCCGGCGTCTTCGGTCTTGGGCTGCGCCTTTGGTTTCACGGCTTTCGCAGGCCCGCGCAGTTCGCGCCAGGAATCGTTCCGGGCGATCATCCGGCGGATCGCCTCGACATTGGCGCGCGCGGCGTCGGGCGAAAGGTCGGCGCGGCCGACCGTCTCGGCCTCGCTGAATTTCCCTTCCAGCGCCAGCACCAGGGCGAGGTCGCCGCGCATGCGCGCGTCAGCCTGCGGGCTTGAGACCGCTTGCCTCAGCGCCCGCTCGGCCTCGGGCAGTTTCTTGGCGAGCGCGAGCGAAAGCCCCATGTTGGTCAGCACGGCCGGCTCGCCCGGCGCGATTTTCAGCGCCTCGCGATAGAAGTGCATGGCGCCGGCGTGGTCGCCGAGCCGGTCGGCGACCGTTCCCTGCACCGACATGACGTCCCATCGCGGGTCGTCGGGCGTATAGGCGTGGGAGAGCACGGTCTTGGCCTGAGTGAGCTGGCCGGCGTCGGCGAGCGCCTTGCCATATTCGCCGAGCACGTCGAGATCCTTCGGCGCCTTGATCGCCGCCGTCTGGATGACCGCGACCGCCTCGCTGTAGCGGGTCAGCGCCCGAAGCGCGCGCGCGTATTCGATCGAGGCGGTTTTCTCGCCGGGATTGCTGTCATAGCGCCTCTGGCACTCATCCGCGTACGCCCGCAGCCTCGCCTCGTTCGCCGGCATGGAAGCCGAGGCGGGAATCGAGCCGGTGACGTCGCCGAAGTCGTGGCAGGCGGAAAGCGGCGCGGCGACGCCCATGATGGCCGCGACGAGGGCTGCGCGCAAGAGGGCGGGGCGGGAGGACAAGCTCGGCATCGGGGCCCCGGGGACAGACGGAACGAGATGAGGGTCGGCCCCGAACCTTGCCTGAGGCTGCCCGTTCTATCGCGGGTTCACGACCCGAACGGGCTTGCCGTTGAGAAAAGCCTCGGCGTTCTCGACGCTCTGCGGATACATCGCGCGCCACGTCTCGGCCACTCCGTAGCCGAGATGGGGCGTGAGCACGGTGTGGTCGGAAGAGCGGAACGGATGGTGCGGCGGCAGGGGCTCGCGATCGAAGACGTCGAGCGCGGCGATGATCTTGCCGGCCTGAACGGCGCCGACGAGGGCGGCCTCGTCGACGAGGGGCCCGCGCGAAGTGTTGATGAGGATCGCGCCCTGTTTCATGCGCGCGATATCCTCGGGCCCGATGAGGCCGCGGGTGCGCCCCGAAAGCACCATGTGGATGGAGACGACATCGGACAAGCTCATGAGCTCCGGCTTGCTGACGAGGCGGGCGCCGGCCTCCTCGGCTTTCGCCCTGGTCAGGTTCGGACTCCAGGCGATCACCTTCATGTCGAGCGCGAGCGCGTAGCGGGCGAGCCGCGCGCCGAGGCGCCCGAGACCTACGATTCCGAGCGTCTTGCCGGCGAGGCTGATGCCCACCGGCAGGCCGCGCTGGAAGCCGCCCGCGCGCATCGTCCGGTCGGCGGCGGGAATCGCGCGGGCGGCGGCGATCATGAGGCCGAGCGCAAGCTCCGCTGTCGCGTAAACCGGGCCTGCGCCCCCTTCCGTGTTGCAGACGGTCACGCCATGACGCGTGCAGGCCTCGACATCGAGGGAACGGTTCGCCGCGCCGGTGATGCCGATCATACGCAGCCTCGGGAGGCGCTTGATGAGGCTCTCGGGAAAGGGCGTGCGCTCGCGCATGGTGAGCAGGATGTCGAAGTCGGCGAGCGCGCGGGCTGCTTCGTCTTCCGACGCGAAAGCGTCAGGGAAAAACACGAGCTCGGCGCGAGCGGCTAGCCTTGACCAGTCGGCGCTCAACCGCGCCACGTCCTGCCAATCGTCAAGGATCGCGATTTTCGTCATGGTTCTCAATGTCCGAATGCTGCCGGCTCCGCCAAAATCTTTTAG
>DATNBG010000223.1:0-4671 GCA_035572075.1 Roseiarcus sp.
TGCGCGCGGCGATGACCTTGGGGAAGCCGGAGGACGCCCGTCGCGCCCCGCGTTGACAATTCGCCTGCCCTCGGGCTAGCTCGCGAAACGTCAGTTGAAGACACTTCGCGGAAGAGTCCGGCGCCTCAAAACGCCGGCGCCGACGGCGCAACCGCCCCGGAAACGCTCAGGCACGAGGGACCGCTTGAAGTGATGACGCTCTGGAAAGCGGCGGGCGCCCCGGCGTTCGCCCACCGACGGGGGTAACCGCGTAAGCGGGAAATCTCTCAGGTCATGGGACAGAGGGGGCGCGAGCGCGAGAAGCCGCAGCGATGCGAGCTCTTGCGCGGCGGCGCCTGTTCACGATTGACCGAGCCCATGACCGACGAACCGATCCTCGAGACGCCGCTCCACGCCCTGCATGTCGAGCTCGGCGCGCGCATGGGCCCCTTCGCCGGCTACGACATGCCGATCCAGTATCCCGCCGGAATCCTCGCCGAGCACCTGCACACGCGCAAGGCCGCCGGGCTGTTCGACGTCTCGCATATGGGCCAGGCGCTAATCGAGGGCGCCGATCATGCGGCGGTCGCGAGGTTTCTCGAACAGCTTTGCCCCGCCGACTTTCTCGGCCTCGCGCCCGGCCGCCAGCGCTATACGCAATTGCTCAACGACGAGGGCGGCATCGTCGACGACCTCATGGTGACGCGCCCGCCCGGCGCGGACGGGCCGCTAAGGCTGGTGGTCAACGCCGCGCGAAAGGCGGTCGACTTCGCCCTGATCGCGGCGCGGCTGCCGCCGGGCGTGCGCTTCACCCCGCTGCCCCAAGCCGCGCTGATCGCGCTTCAGGGGCCGCTCGCGGCTCCGACGCTTGAGCGCCTCGCTTCCGGCGAGGGGCTCGCGACCATGGCCTTCATGAGCGCGCGGCCCGCCAGGATTGCGGACTTCGAGACCTTCGTCTCGCGCTCGGGCTACACCGGCGAAGACGGGTATGAAATCTCGCTCGCTTCGGTCGAGGCGGAACGCTTCGCGCGCCTTCTTTTGAGCGAGCCCGATGTCGCGCCGATCGGGCTTGGCGCCCGCGATTCGCTGAGACTCGAGGCCGGCCTCTGCCTCTACGGGCACGAACTCGACGAGACGGTGGACCCGGTCGAGGCGGCGCTCGTCTGGTCGATTCAGAAGCGCCGCCGCATCGAGGGCGGCTTTCCGGGCGCGAAGCGCATTCAGGAGGCTCTGACCAACGGGCCGAGCCGACTGCGGGTCGGAATCCGCCCGGACGGGCGCGCGCCCGCGCGTGAAGGCGCGGAGATTATTTCGGGCGACGGCGCCCGGATCGGCGTCGTCACTTCCGGCGGGTTCGGGCCGAGCGTCGGCGGGCCGATCGCGATGGGCTTCGTCGACCGCGCCCATGCGAAGGTCGGGACGCCGGTCGATCTCATGGTGCGCGGCAAGCCGCTCGCCGCGCGCGTCGCCGCGCTGCCATTTCATCCTCACGCCTATTACCGCGGTTGAGCCAGGGAGACGCAGGATGGCTGAGATACGCTACACGAAGGACCACGAATACGTGCGCGTCGAAGGGGCCGAGGGCGTCGTCGGCGTCAGCGAGCACGCGCAACAGCAGCTTGGCGATGTCGTCTTCGCCGAGACGCCGCCGGTCGGGAAAACGCTGAAACAGGGCGATGCGGCCGCGGTGGTTGAAAGCGTGAAAGCGGCGAGCGACGTGTTTGCGCCGGTTTCGGGCGAGGTGGTCGCGGTCAATTCCGAGGTCGAGGCGACGCCGGGCCTTATCAACGAGGACGCGCTCGGACGCGGCTGGCTTTTTCGCCTGAAGCTCGCCGACCCGGGCGAACTCGCGGGCCTTATGGACGAAGCCGCTTACGCCGGCTACCTCAAGACTCTGGACTGACGGTCATGCGCTACCTGCCGCTCGATGGACATGAACGCGAGGCGATGCTGACCCGCATCGGCGTCACGGACATCGAGGCCTTGTTCGCCGACATTCCCGAGGCCAAGCGGATCCAAGGCCTTCTCGACATGCCGAGGGCAAAGAGCGAAATGGCGGTCGAGCGGGCGATGAATCGAATCGCCGGCCGCAGCGTCGCAGCCGGGTCGGTTCCGTTCTTTCTGGGCGGCGGCGCTTATCGGCGCCACATCCCGGCGACCGTCGATCATCTCATCCAGCGCTCCGAGTTTCTGACCAGCTACACGCCCTACCAGCCGGAAATCGCACAAGGGACGCTTCAGGTCCTGTTCGAGTTCCAGACCCAGGTCGCGGCGCTGACGGGCATGGAGGTGGCCAACGCCTCGATGTACGACGGCTCGACCGCTTGCGGGGAAGCGATGCTGATGGCTCATCGCTTGACGCGCCGGAACAAAGCGGTGCTTTCCGGCGGCCTTCATCCGCAATATGCCGACGTCTGCGCGACGCTGGCGCATATGGCGGGCGAGAGGATCGTCCGTCTGCCGCCTGACTTGAAGGCGAGCGAGAACATCGCCGCTTCGATCGACGGCGAGACGAGCGCGGTCATCGTGCAGTCGCCCGATTTCTTCGGCAATCCGCGCGATCTGAAACCCATCGCCGAGGCGGCGCATGCGCGCGGCGCTCTCCTGATCGCCGTGTTCACCGATCCAGTCGCGCTCGGGCTTCTGCGCCCGCCTGGCGAGATGGACGCCGACATCGCGGCCGGCGAAGGGCAGGGGCTCGGCAACGCGCTGAATTTCGGCGGACCTTACGTCGGCCTGTTCGCGACCCGCTCGAAATACGTGCGCCAGGCGCCGGGGCGTCTCGCGGGCGAGACGGTCGACGCGGAGGGGCGGCGCAGCTTCGTGCTCACCCTCTCGACGCGCGAGCAGCATATCCGCCGCGAGAAGGCGACGAGCAACATCTGCACCAACTCGGGGCTTTGCGCGCTGGCGTTCTCGATCCACCTGACCTTGCTCGGCGCAGTGGGACTCGAGCGCCTGGCGAGAGTCAATCACGCCAATGCGGTTCAGCTCGCCGGGCGGCTCGCCGCGATTCCGGGGGTCGAGGTGGTCAACGCGCATTTCTTCAACGAGTTCGTCATGCGCACGCCCCGGCCGGCCGCGGAGCTGATCGAGGACCTGGCCGGGCGCGGCGTGATCGGCGGGCTGCCGGTCTCGCGGCTTCTGCCTCAAGCGGGGCTCGACGATTGCATCGTCGTCGCCAGCACCGAAACCAACAGCGACGAGGACCGAGCGGCCTACGCCGAGGCGCTCGCCGGCTGCCTTGCGACGAAGCCGAAGAGAGAGCCTGGGCGATGAACATGCAAGGCCGCCCGACCCGTCCCGAAACGGCCGCCGCCCAGGCGGGCGGGACCTTCACCGGAAACCGCGCGCTCGACATGGAGGAGGCGCTGATCTTCGAGAGCGGGCGCTTCGATGCGACCGGCGTCGACATCGAGGCGCCGGCGCCGTTTCAGCCGAGACTCGGGCCGCATGCGAGGGAGAGCGCGCTCGAATTGCCCGGCCTCGCGGAGCCCGAGGCGATCCGCCATTACGTGCGCCTGTCGCGAAACAATTACTCGATCGACGCCGGGATCTATCCGCTGGGCTCGTGCACAATGAAGCACAATCCCCGCCTCAACGAGAAAATGGCGCGGCTTCCGGGATTCGCCGACGTCCATCCGCTCCAGCCGGTCTCGACCGCGCAAGGGGCGCTCGAACTCATCGAGGCGCTGTCCCAGGCGCTGATGACGATGACCGGCATGGCGGCGATCGCGATGTCGCCCAAGGCCGGCGCGCATGGCGAGCTCTGCGGCATGATGGCGATCAAGGCGGCGATCGAGGCGCGGGGGGAGGGGGAGACACGGCGGGTCGTGCTGGTTCCAGATTCCGCGCATGGCACCAATCCCGCGACGGCGGCGCTGATCGGCTATTCGGTGCGCTCCATTCCGGCGGGCGAGGATGGGATCGTCAGCGCCGAGGCGGTTCGGGCCGCGCTCGCGCCCGATGTCGCGGCGATCATGCTGACCAATCCCAACACCTGCGGCCTGTTCGAGCGCGAGATCGTCGGCATCGCCGAGGCGGTGCGCGAGGCGGGGGCCTATTTCTATTGCGACGGCGCGAACTTCAACGCCATCGTCGGCAAGACGCGGCCCGGCGATCTCGGCGTCGACGCCATGCACATCAACCTGCACAAGACGTTCTCGACGCCCCATGGCGGCGGCGGCCCCGGCGCGGGGCCGGTCGCGCTGTCGGCGCGGCTCGCGCCTTACGCCCCGGTTCCGTTCGTTAAGCGCGAAGGCGGAGGGCTTCGCCTCATCGAGCACGCGGAGGGGCGCGAGTCGTTCGGGCGGATCACCGCTTTCCACGGGCAGATGGGAATGTTTGTTCGCGCGCTGAGCTTCATTCTGTCGCACGGCGCCGACGGGCTGAAACAGGCTTCGGAGGACGCGGTTCTGTCCGCCAACTATATCCGCGCCTCTCTCAACGATGTGATGAGCGCGCCGTTCGGCGATCGCGCTTGCATGCACGAGGCCCTGTTCGACGACCGCTGGCTCAAGGACACCGGGCTCACCACGCTCGACTTCGCCAAGGCGATGATCGACGAGGGTTATCACCCGATGACGGTCTATTTTCCGCTCATCGTGCACGGGGCGATGCTGATCGAGCCGACCGAGTCCGAATCGAAGGCGAGCCTGGACCTGTTCATCATGACTCTGCGCGATCTCGCTC
>DATNBG010000224.1:0-2790 GCA_035572075.1 Roseiarcus sp.
ACTGCTCGCTCGAATGGAGATGGGCATTGACGAGGCCGGGCATGACCAGCCTGTCCCGGCCCTCGATGACCGTTGCATCGCGGATTTCGCCAAGATCGCGGCCGATCGCCGCGATGCGCTCGTCCTCGACCAGGAGATCGCCGACGAACGGCTCCTCGCCATGACTGCCGCCCATGGCGAGGATCAGCGCCTTGCGGATGAGCGTCTTCACGGAGCGAGCTTTCCCGGCGCCCCGCCCTCGCGCCAGGCGTAGAGCTCCCAGACCTCGTCGTCGGGGCCGGCGAAATAGCAGCAATAGGCGTTCCAGGGGTAGTCGCGGGGCGGCGCCTGGAACGGGACGCCTTTGCCCGCGAGTTCGGCATAACAGGCGTCGAGTTCCGAAGGGGACGGCAGCTTCACGGCGATACAGGCCTTATGCGCGCCGGGCCCCCGGACGTTCGAAATCCCGGTATGACGGCTGATGTGATCGATCTCCCACAGCGCGAGAGTCAGGCCCGCGCCGCGGAAATCCGCGAAGCCCTCGGCGCGGTGCGCGAGAGAGAAGCCGAGCTTGTCAACATAGAAGCGGATCGAACGCTCGAGGTCGGCGCACAGGATGCAGACGTCGCTGATCGCGTGCCGCTGGGCGAAGGCCATTCGTCACCTCAATAGTCGCGCAATTCGCCGAATCCGCCCGTGGCGGCGCCTCCGCGCAACCGCGCGCTGACCCACACGCCGATGACGGTCGCGATATAGGGCAAGGCAAGCAAGAGGTCGTTCGGCACGCGGTCGCCGAAGACGAGTTGCGCCCGGATGCCGAGCGCCCCGACAATCGAGAAGAAGAACGCCGCGGCGACCGAGGCGAGCGGATGCCCGGCGCCAAAAATGACCGCGGAAAACGCCATGAAGCCGCGCCCGGCGGTCATCCCGTAAGCGAAGATCGTGAGGCTCCCGAGCGCCAGCTCCATGCCGCCGAGCGCGCACAGCACGCCGCCGGCGCAAAGCGCGATCAACCGCATCGTCGAGGGATCGGCGCCGACGCTGCGCGCGGCGAAGGGATGTTCGCCGCAGGTGGCGAGTTGCAGCCCAAAGCGGGTGCGCCGCAACACGACCCAGGTCAGGAAGACGACGAAGGGCATCGCCACGACGAGAACCGAAAGAACGCCGAATGCGCCAAACGCGGGCCCGAGCCGCGGCAGCCCATAGGGCGCGTTCACGGTCGCCTGACTGCCGTAGACCGCCTGGACGGCGAGATCGGTTCCGCCGAGACCGAGACCGGTCAGGCCGAGGCCCGCGATGATCGCATTGGCCCGAAGCTTCTCCACCACGAACCACAGCAGCGCGGAAGCGAGCACGCAAACCACGATCGCAAGCCCGAAGCCGAACAGAAGCGAGCCGGTCTGCACGAAGCCGAGCACGGAGGCGCATGAGCCCAGGATCATCAGGCCTTCGAGGCCGAGATTCCACACGCCGGCGCGTTGCGCGAGCACGCCGGCAAGCGTCACATAGACGAGCGGCGTGCCGTAGCGGAGAATGGCGACGACGAACTCTTCCATCACGCGCCTCCGATGGCGCGCCGCCGCGGGAGCAACCGGGAGAGGCCCGGCGCCGCCCGCGCGGTAATGAAGAGAGCGATCGCGGCGTTGATGATGTCGATCGCGGCGGAGGGCAGGCCTGCGAGCACCGGCAGATAGAGGCTCGCCGACGCCAGTCCGCCGAAGAACAGCGAGACGACCGCCGCGCCCGCGACCGAAAGCCCCGCCACGAGGGCGATCAGGATCGCGGTGAAGCCATGAGTCGGCAGGAAGCCGCTGACCAGCCTGCCATTGGGACCCAGCACCTCGATGACGCCGGAGAGACCCGCAAGCGCGCCCGACAGCGCGAAAGTGGCGAGCCCGATTCGCGACATCTTGGCGCCCTGCCACACGACCATCGTCGGGTTGCGGCCAGCAAGCCCGCAGAGGATGCCGAACGCGGTCCGGTTGACAAGGACCCAGGTCAAGAGGCCCACGATGATCGCGATCGCGACGATCGCCGGCGAAAGGCCGGTCTCCGAGCTGATTCGATAAGCCTCGGCGACCGGACGGCTCGCCATCACCTGGCCCGTGCCCGAGGGATCCTTGAGGATTCCGCCGGTCACGTGGATCAGCACGAGCGAGGCGATGAAATTGCCCATGAGCGTGGTGATGACCTCGTCTGCCCCGGATTGCACGCGCAGATAGCCGGGCCAGGCGGCCCACAGCCCGCCGCAGACCATCCCAGTCAGGAAGGCGAGGGGCACGACAAGCAGAGCCGGATCTCCGTTCAGGAAATCGACGACGAAGGTTGCGCCGGTCGCGCCCATGTAGAACTGGCCCTGCGCGCCGACGTTGAAATAGCCGCTCCGAAATGAAACCACGACGCCGCAGGCGGTGATGAAGAGCGGCATCGCCCAGCGCAGGCTGCCCTGCCAGGCGCCCGGATTGAGAAACGCGCCATCCGCGATGCTGAGGAACATCTCGATGGCGGAAAAGCCGACCGCCTGAAAAATCGCGCCGCAGAGCGCGAGCGCGAGCAGGACGAAAGCGAGCGCGCGAGCGACCGCGGCGATGTTCCCACGCATGGTCAGCGCGCTCCGGTCATGGCCGCGCCAACCTCGCTCAATCGGTATGGCGGGCGGAATTCCGCCACGATCCGGCCCGACAGCATCACGACGAGCCGATCGCTGATATCGAACAGCTCGTCGAGATCGGAGGAGATCAGGAGAACTCCGCACCCTCGCGCCGTCGCGTCGCGCAACGACTTCCATACGAAGGCGGTCGCGCCGACATC
>DATNBG010000225.1:0-2274 GCA_035572075.1 Roseiarcus sp.
TTCGGGCTCGTCATCGCCGCCTCGGCGGCGGCGCGCCTGTTCTTTCCTGAGCCCCCCGAGGCCCCTGCGCCCTGGCGATTGTGGCTCCTCGTCGGCGTCGGCCTCGGACTTGCGGGCCTGTCGAAATACAGCGCCGTGCTCACCGCCGGTGGGTTCGCGGCGTTCGTCATGCTTTCGCGTAAAGAGCGGCGCTGGCTCAAACATCCCGCGCCCTATGTCTCCGCTTGCGTCGCGCTCGCGATGATCAGCCCGGTCATCTGGTGGAACGCGCGGAACGGCTGGGTCTCATTCGCGTTTCAGGGCGCCCGCGGCGTTCCCGGCGGCCTCCATCCGGCGCAGCTCCTGACCATGGCGCTTGGCGAAGTCGCCTTTCTCACCCCCTGGATCTTCGCAGCCCTGGTCGCCGGCCTGGCGAGCGCGTTCCGCCGCCCGCGGGACGACCGTTACCTGTTCCTGCTCTGGCTCAGCCTGCCGCCGATCGTCCTGTTCACGCTCACGCCCCTCTGGGGCGGCCGCGGCCAGCCTCACTGGACAATGCCCGGCTGGTTCTTCGCATTCCCTTTGCTGGGGGCATGGGTCGATGAGTTCGGCCTCTCGGTTGGCGCGCTTCGCCGGTGGGCTTTCCTGTCATCGGCGCTTCTGGCCGCAATCGCCGGGGTCGCCGTCGTGGACGCTTCGACGGGCTGGCCATGGTCGGCTCTGGCGTCCCGCTCGCGCTCCGCCGACCCCCTGCTCGAGAGCTTCGACTGGCGCGGCCTGACCAAGGCGCCGGTCTTCGACCATTCGCCCGATTTCATCATCTCGACCAAATGGTCGGACGCCGGAAAAATCGCGCTCGCCTTCGGGCCCCGGACGCCCGTTTTCGTGCTTTCCAACGACCCGCGCGGCTGGGCTTTCCTGGATGAAAGCGAAAACTTCGTCGGCCGGAGCGGAGTCATCGTGACGCCGGCCGCGGACGCCGCATCGACCGTCGCCGCCGCCGGCTCCCTGTTCGCCCGGCTGGGGCAGCCCCAATTCTTCGCGCTCGGCCGACACGGGCGCCCCGAAATCAAGCTTGCGCTGATCCCGGCCGACGGCTTGACGCGTCCCCTCCCCATGCCCTATCCGGCCGCGTCCGGCGGACAGCGTTCATCGACTTTCAAGCGAACCAGCGTGGCGTGGAATGGCCAGCGATGAAACGGCCGGGCGGGCGCCCACCCTTTCGGTCGTCGTGCCGACCTATCAGGAAGCGGCCAACATCCCGATTCTGTTCGAGCGCATGAAGGCCGCTCTCGAAGGCCTGCCGTGGGAGATGATCGTCGTCGACGACGACTCCCCGGACGGGACCTCGAACGTCGCCTTCGCGCTCGCCGCCGAGGACCGCCGTCTCCGCTGCCTCAGGCGCGTCAATCGCTCCGGTCTCGCGGGCGCTGTCGTGGAAGGCTGGATGGCGTCGAGCGCGGACTTCGTCGCGGTCATCGACGGCGATCTTCAGCATGACGAAACCATTCTTCGCGAGATGCACCGCGCGCTCGTCAAGGGTCCGGCCAATCTGGCGATCGGAACCCGGATGAGGGAGGCGGGCGGCGGGAGCCTCTCTCCGACCCGGCAGGCGCTGAGCGACATGGGCGCCTGGTTCTTCAGGCGAATCGCGGGCGCGGCCGTCGCCGATCCGATGAGCGGCTTTTTCATGCTCCCGCGGGAGATCGTCTCGCGTCTCGCGCCGCGCCTTTCGCCCGACGGTTTCAAGATCCTGGTCGACGTGATTCTTTCGGCCGGCGGTGAATTGAAGATCGTCGAAGTCCCCTACCGGTTCCGCAAGCGCGAGGCCGGCGAGTCCAAACTGACGCCGCTGGTCGGCATCGACTTTCTCGGCCTCGTCGTTCACCATGCGACCGGCGGCGCGCTGCCGACGCGCTTTGTCCTGTTCGCCATGATCGGGGCAAGCGGGCTCATCGTCCATTTCGCGGTTCTTCTGGCTGTCCTTCGCTGGTTTGACGGGGCGACCTTCTATTCCGGGCAGCTCGTCGCCACCGTTGTCGCGATGGCGAGCAACTTCATCCTGAACAATGAAATCACCTACAGTTCCTACCGGTTCCGTGGGCTCGGCCTGATCGAGGGCTTCGCGGCTTTCGCGCTCGGATGCAGCGTCGGCGCCATCGCCAATATCGACGTCGCCTCCTGGCTTTATTACGCCAACGAGACATGGTGGGTCGCCGGGCTTTCGGGCGCGCTGCTCAGCGTGGTGTGGAATTACGCGGTGAGCACGAATCTCATCTGGCGCCCCGGCCGCCG
>DATNBG010000226.1:0-2232 GCA_035572075.1 Roseiarcus sp.
GCGCCGTGAACGAGCGAGCAATGCGCGCCCATCTTCTCGAACAGGCGCCCACGCAGCATCGCCATCCGCCCGCCGCCGCCCGGCGCGCCGCTCGCGTCCGTGCGCTCCCACGGTTCGATGGTGAAGCGGCCCGGCGGACGATCGGCGCCGACGCCGGCGAACTCGCGCTCGAGCGCCTCGATCGCCGCGACGATCCGCTCCTGTAAGGTCTCGAACCACGCGCCGACCGAAGCAAAGCGCGGGTCATCGGCTTGCGGCGTCGAATCGTTCATGGGGCTCTCTGGCCGCGCACGCGGGCGACCAGGCGCTCGACATGTGCGATCGGCGTCTCGGGCAGGATTCCGTGGCCGAGGTTGAAAATATGGGCGCGGTCCTCGAAGCCGGCGAGAACGCTGTCGATCTCCTCGTCGAGGCGCGGTCCGCCGGCGACCAGCGCGAGCGGGTCAAGATTGCCCTGAAGGGTCAGCCTTTCGGGCAAAGCGGCGATGGCCGCCGTGGGGTCGGCGCCCGTGTCGAGGCTGATCGCGTCGATCTCGGCGAGGGTTCCGAACCGGGCGAGCTTGTCGCCGGCGCCGCGGGGAAAGGCGATCAGGAGCGCATCCGGCGCTCTTCTCTTGACCTTGGCCGCGATCGCCGCGACCGGGGCCACGCACCAGCGCTCGAACTCGGCCGGCGGCAGGACGCCCGCCCAGGAATCGAAAATCTGCGCCGCCTCCGCGCCGGCCGAGAACTGCCGGCAGAGATATTCGGCCGAAGACTCCACGAGCCGGTCGATCAGGCGCTGGAATAGGTCGGGATGGCGGTAGGCAAAAAGGCGCGCCGGCGCCTGATCCGGCGTTCCGCGGCCCGCGATCATGTAGCTCGCGACCGTCCAGGGCGCGCCGCAGAAGCCGATCAGCGCGACCTCCTCCGGCAGCGCCTCCTTCACCCGGCCGAGAGCCTCGAACACCGGGTCGAGCCTTCGCCAGTCAGGCTCGCGCTTGAGGGCCTCGAGGCCATGCGTGTCGCCGATCGGGTCAAGGCGCGGCCCCTCGCCGGTCTCGAAGGCGACCCGCTGGCCGAGCGCGTCCGGCACGACGAGAATGTCGGAAAACAGGATCGCCGCGTCGAAGCCGAACCGGCGGATCGGCTGCAGCGTCGCCTCGGCGGCCAGGCGGGGCGCGTAGCAAAAGTCGAGGAAGGTCGGCGCCTTGGCCCGAAGCTCGCGGTATTCGGGGAGGTAACGGCCCGCCTGGCGCATGAGCCAGATCGGCGGCGTTTTCTGCTTCTCGCCTTGAAGCGCGGCGAGGAAGGGCTTGGCCGAGCGCGTCCTCGCCGCCGGAGCCACTCCTATTCCGCCGCGCGCTTCATCTCCGGATACGCGCAATGAGCCTCCTCGCTCCCGCCCGCGCGGACGAGCGGGATCACGCGCGCCTCCTCGAACTTGAGGCCAAGCGTCTTCCACACGTCGACCAAGGCTTCGACCAGTTCGGCGATCTGGGCTTCGCTATGGGCGGGAGTCGGGGTCACCCTGAGCCGCTCGGTCCCCCTGGCGACAGTCGGATAGTTGATCGGCTGGATGTAGATCGCGTGCCGCTCGAGCAGCAGTTTGCTGGCCGCCCGGCATTGTCTGGCGTCGCCGACGAACACCGGCACGATATGAGAAGGGTTGTCCATCACCGGGAGCCCTGCGGCGCGCAACGCATGCTTGACCAGCTTCGCCATCATCTGGTGACGCTCGCGCTCAGCGTTCGACCGCTTGAGATGCCTGACCGCGGCGGCGGCGCTCGCAGCGACGCTCGGCGGCAGGGTCGAGGTGAAGATGAACTGCGGGGCGAAGCTTCTCACCGCATCGACGATCGTTTCGCTCGCGGCGATATAGCCGCCGAGCGAGCCGAAGCCTTTGGCGAGCGTGCCCTCGATCACGTCGATGCGCGAGGCGACGCCTTCGCGCTCGCTCACGCCCCCGCCCCGAGGCCCGTAGAGGCCGACCGCGTGGACCTCGTCGAGATAGGTCAGCGCGTTGTATTTTTTGGCGACCGCCACGATGTCGGCAATCGGGGCGATGTCGCCGTCCATCGAATAGAGGCTCTCGAACACGACCAGCTTGGCGCGGTCGCGGGGCTCGGCGGCGAGGAGCTCCTCGAGGTGGGCGACATCATTGTGGCGCCAGACCCGCTTCTCGCAGCCGGAGCGCCTGACGCCCTCGATCATCGAATTGTGGTTGAGCGCGTCGGAGAGGATGAGGCAATC
>DATNBG010000227.1:0-18106 GCA_035572075.1 Roseiarcus sp.
GATTCTTATCCTCGACGAGCCGACCTCGGCCTTGTCCGCCTCGGAGGTCGAACGGCTGTTCGTGCTGCTGCGCCGGCTGAAGAGCGACGGCGCCGCGATCATCTACGTCTCCCATCGCATGGACGAGATCATGCGCATCGCCGATCGCGCGACGATCATGCGCGACGGGCGGCGCGCGGTCACCGCGCCCATGAGCGAGCTCTCCCTCGCCACGATCATCGAGCACATCATTGGTCGCGCCTCCCGCGGGCTCGGCGAGGTCGAGCGCGACGGAGCGACGCGGGGCGAAGCGCTGATCGAATTGCGCAGGGCCTCCGGAGCGCGGAAGCCGAGGAACGTCGATCTCGTCATTCGCCGCGGAGAGGTGCTCGGCGTGGCCGGGTTGCTCGGCAGCGGCCGCAGCTCGCTCGCGCGGCTTCTGTTCGGCATGGAGCCGCTCGCCTCAGGAGAGATCCGAATCAAAGGGGTCGAAGCGAACATTCGCTCGCCGCGGGACGCGATCGCCGCCGGCGTCGCGCTCATCCCCGAGGATCGACTGCTCGAGGGCGTGATCGCGCAGCACAGCGTCAGCGCCAATATCGTGCTGTCGGTGCTCGAGCGCGTGAGCCGCCATTCCTGGGTGTCGGACGCAGCGGCGAGCGAAGTGACGAACGAACAGATCGCGCAGCTTCGGATCAAGACGGCGTCCGCCGGCGCCGCGGTGAATACGCTTTCGGGCGGCAACCAGCAGAAGGTCATGGTCGGCAAGTGGCTGGCGACGACGCCGGACATCCTCGTTCTCGACGAGCCGACGGCGGGCGTCGACATCGGCGCCAAGAGCGAGATCGTGAGACTGGTCCGCGAGCTTGCGCGCTCCGGGCGCGCGATCCTGCTCATCTCGTCTGAGACGCCGGTGCTGCTCGCGGCCTGCGACCGTATCGTCGTGATGTCGGAGGGCAGGATCGTCAAGGAGATCGCGCGCCATGAGCTCGATCCCGCTTCGGACGCGGATGCCGACGAAGGCGAGCGACTTCGCCATGCGGAGCACGAGCTTCTGCTGGCGATCCACACCGGAGCGGCGATGGCGGCGTAGCGCGCACGCAGTTTCATCGGCTGGCTTCGACCGAAGAGTCGAAGACGAAGCTGAAGCAAAGGAGGAAACAGATGAATCCAACGATATCGAGACCGGCTGTGAAGGCGCTGCTCATGGCCGCGGGTCTCATGATCTCGGCCGCGACGAGCCCGCTCTACGCGGCCGACCCCGACGCGGAACTCGCCGCCCTCGCCGGCAAGGTCATGAGCACCGGACCCAACGGCGAGGCGCCGTCCCCTGCTTCCGTGGTCACGCTTTCCGACGACGAGCTTGCCAAGGTCAAGGGGATGCACGCGACCGCGGCGATCGTCCTGCATTACGGCGGCAATGACTGGTCCCGCGCGCAGGTCGATGGGCTCAAGGCCGAGTTCGCGGCCCTTGGCATTGACGTGATCGCGGTGACCGACGCGGGGTTCAAGCCGGAAACCCAGGTCGCCAACATCGAGACGGTGATGGCCAAGAAGCCGAGCATCATCGTGTCCATTCCGGTGGACCCGGTGTCCGAAGCCGGCGCCTACAAGAAAGCCGCGGACGCGGGCGTGAAGCTCGTCTTCATGGACAACGTCCCCAAGGGCCTTGTCGCCGGCAAGGACTATGTGAGCGTCGTCTCGGCCGACAACTATGGCAATGGGCTCGCCGCCGGCCTCCTGATGGCGAAGTTCCTCAAGGGCAAAGGCAATATCGGGGCCGTGTTCCACGCCGCGGACTTCTTTGTGACCAAGCAGCGCTACGAAGGCTTCAAGAAAGCGATCTCGGAGTTCCCGGACATCAAGATCATCGAGGCGCAAGGCGTCGCCGGCCCCGACTTTTCAGGCGACGCCGACAAGGTCGCCTCGGCCATGATCACCGCCCATCCGAACATCGATGGGATCTGGGCCGTCTGGGACGTTCCGGCGGAAGGCGTGATTTCGGCCGCCCGCTCCGCCGGTAAGGACAATCTCGTCATCACGACCGAGGATCTGGGCGAGAACGTCGCGATCAACATGGCGCAAGGAAGCTACGTCAAGGGGCTCGGCGCCCAGCGGCCCTACGACCAGGGCGTGACCGAGGCGAAGCTCGCGGCCTACGGGCTCTTGGGCAAGAAGGCGCCCGACTATGTCGCGCTGCCCTCGCTCGCCGTGACCAAGGACAATCTCCTGGACGCGTGGAAGGCCGTCTACCACACCGATGCGCCAGCCGACGTCAGGAAAAGCATGAACTAGCAGAAACCGGCTCAGGTCCTTGCCCTGGCGCATGATCGCGGGCGTCATGCGCCAGGCGCGTTCTCTGTCCAACTTGAGGAAGCCATTCTCGACATGACGGCGCCGGGTGAAACGCCTGCCGAGCCTGAGCTCGCGCCAAAGATTGATCGCCAACCGGCGCGCCGCTCGCCTCTCGCCAACTGGCGGCAGAACATCATCTATATCGGCTTTGCGTGCATTTTTGCGATATTCGCGCTGACCCTCGGCGACCAGGGATTTCTCAACCCGACCAATCTCCTCAACATCGTTCGGCAATCTGCGATGATCGCGGTGATGGCCGTGGCGATGACCTTCGTGCTGGCCGCCGGCGAGATCGATCTTTCCGTCGGCTCGCTGGCAGGATTTTCCTCCGTCACCACCGCCATGGCGATCCGGGCGGCGGGAGCGCCCGCCGGCGTCGCCGCGGGTCTCGCGACGGGCCTCATTGTCGGCCTCTTCAACGGGGTGATCACCACCCGCGTCGGGATCCCATCGTTTCTGACGACGCTCGCGATGATGGGGATTGCGACCGGCGTGTCGATGTGGGCAAGCGGCACCGCAGCCATTCCGATCCTCGACCGGACCTACGCGTTCGTCTTTGGCGGCGGCAGCCTTGGGCCTGTCCCGATCCTGCTCGTATGGACGCTCGTCTTCGGCGTCGTCGGGCACCTCGCTCTGAGGAAAACGACCTTCGGTCGGCGCGTTCTCGCCACTGGCGGCAACGAGACCGCCGCCCGCTACAGCGGCATCAACACGAAATCGATAAAGCTCAGGGTTCTGATGATCTCGAGCCTCACCGCTGCCGTCGCGGGCATGCTCTACGCCGGCCGCCTCCAAACTGGCCGCTATCAGTTCGGACAGGGCGACGAGCTTTCCGTCATCGCCGCGGCGGTGCTTGGCGGCAATAGCCTGTTCGGCGGCGTCGGCACGGTTCCGGGCGCGATCGTCGGCGCACTGATGATAGGGCTCATCAACAACGGCCTGATCCTCATGGGGCTCGAGTACAGCCAGCAGTTGATCGCTCGCGGAGGAATCATCATCCTGGCCGTGGCATTGAGCCAGCAGACGCGTCGGAGTTGATCCTGAGCTTGATCAAGTGACGAAGTAATTCTGCCGAGGATCGGCCAATGCTGATCCCTCCTGGGCGCGCTGCGTAGAAAGGCGCCGCTCCAGTCTTGGTCAGACGAGAATGTCAGAAGCATACATATTTTGCTCGCCGCACTGGCGATTAGAGACATTCAGACTGCTCGGGCCGTCAGTTATGTCTATCCTTAGGCGCGGGCTGCGCGCCGTGGGGAGAAATGTCCATGTCCGACGGGGGCGGTCGCGCGCCAGCCTCGTGCGTGACCTGTGGGCGCGTGATCGCCGGCGCGAGCCGGATTGACGGCGTCCGCACCGAGGTCTTCGCCAGCGTGGGCGCCGAGGCCCACATCCCCGATGTCGGCGAGCCCGCCATCGACGCGCGGTTTCGTAGGTTCGTTGGCTTGTCGGCGCTGCCAGGGAGCATCTTGGTCAAGTGGATGGGGCTGCTCCACGGGCGGCCTCCGCGTCTGATTCGAGAGCCTCAAAGCGCTCATCAACAACGCCCCATCGCAGGTTCGGCCCGCCCAATCGAGATTGCTCAGATGAAGAGGTCGAGCGCACGATCGCTTTCAATCCCAACTTTCATTTTTACTCTCTCACATGCGGGCCGTTCTCGCGCGACTCGCGCCGCGATCTTCGCGTCGTTGCGGCGGGCTCGGTGACCGGCCGATCGGATTATGGGCTTCGCAGCCCATACGCGGCTACGCTGCGCCCGCCAGCTTCCAGGCCATGCCGGGCCTCGAACATCCCCGGCAAAGCCATCAGTGTGGAAAATGTCGAGTATCTTTGACATAGTGGAGGGAGACGCGAAGCCCGCACCGGGTCGGCGGAGGGTGATCATTTCCTGCGCGGTGACCGGTTCGCTCCATACCCCGTCTATGTCCGAATACCTACCGGTGACGCCCGCTCAGATCGCTGAGCAAGCAATCGAAGCTGCGCGCGCTGGCGCCGCCATTCTGCATCTGCATGCCCGCAATCCCGATGGGAGCCCGACTCCCGACCCCGCCGTTTTCGAGGAATTCGTCCCCGTCATAGCCGCGGCGACCGACGCGATCATCAACATCACGACGAGCGGCGGCGCGGAGAAAACGCTCGAGGATCGGCTCGCCTATCCGCTCAAGGCCAAGCCGGAACTCTGCTCGCTCAACATGGGCGCGATGAATATTGCCTTCCACAAGGCGGCACGCGGCGTCGTCGGCTGGAAGCATTCCTGGGAGAAGCCTTACGTGGAAGGCTCCGAAGACAGGGTTTGGGGGAATACGTTCAGCGACATCAGGGCCATCCTCACCAAGCTCGGCGATCAGAATGGCGTCCGGTTCGAGTTCGTCTGCTACGACGTGGGCCAACTGCACAACCTCGCGCATTGCGTCGAGGAGGGTCTCGTGAAGGGTCCGCTGTTCATTCAGTATGCCTTGGGCCACCTGGGCGGCCTCGGACCGGAGCCGGAGAGCCTGTTGCTGATGCGCGCCACCGCGGATCGCCTGTTCGGCCGCCGGAACTATGAGTTCTCGGCGCTCGGCGCCGGGCGCCATCAGATGTCCCTCGCCGCCATGGGCGCGATCATGGGCGGCCATGTCCGCGTCGGGCTCGAGGACAGCCTGTTCCTCAGCCGGGGGCTGCTGGCGACCTCATGCGCCGCGCAAGTGCTCAAGATCCGGAGGATCCTCGAGGACCTGTCGCTGGACATTGCGAGCCCCGCCGAGGCCCGCGAAATTCTTCAGACCAAGGGCCCTGACAAAGTGAACCTCCATGGTTGAGGCGACGGCGAGCGGCGCCATCAATGCCGGCAGAAGGCCGCGACGCAGCCTGCTCGAGCCGATCGTCATGGCGGTCACCCTGGCGCTGATCGTTCTCTTTTCCCTGACGATTAAGGGTTTCGCGACGCTTGGAAATCTCTCGGTCATCCTCTCCAACTCGACGTCGCTGGTCATCCTCAGCTGCGGGATGGCGGTCGTCATCGTCTCGCGCGGCCTCGATCTGTCGCAGGTCGCGGCGATGGTCGCAGGCGCAACGACCTTCAGCACGCTGATCAACGCCGGCTTTACCGGCCCTCCGGCCATCGTTCTCGCCATCCTTGCGATGGCGCTGATCGGCTTCGTGAACGGCTGGCTCATCGCTTTTGTCGAGATCCCGGCGATCCTGGCGACGCTGGCCTCGGCGATGTTCGTGACCGGCCTTTTCCGCTTCGCGGTTCTGCGCGGCGAGTATTTGCTGATTCTGCCGAAATCGAACCCGGCAGTGGTCGTCTTCAAGTCCGACGTGCTGCCGGGCGTGACCGCTCCCGTCGCGCTCATGATTGCGACCCTGATCGTGACCTGGCTTCTCCTTCGCTACACGACCGCCGGGCGCGTCATCTACGGCATGGGCGACAATTTTCAGGCTGCGCGCCTTGCCGGCCTGCCCGTGCGCCAGACGACGGTGTTCGTCTACATTTACTCCGCGCTGACCGCGCTCCTCGCCGGCCTCGTGATCGCCGCGGCGAGCGGGACCGTCGATTTTCGCGTCGTCACCAATGGCAGCCTGCTGTTCGAAGTCATCCTGGTGGTTGTGCTCGGCGGCATTCCGCTTCGAGGCGGCCGTGGAGGCGTGCGCAACCTGCTGGTCGGCGCCGTGCTGATCGCCGTCCTTCGCAATGGCATGACGCTTTACGACTTCAGCACCCAGATTCAGGACATGCTGAGGGGCGTCGTCTTGATGGGGGCGATCTTCGCCGACAACTATCTCAATCCGAGAGACGCGGAAACCGACACGGTCGGCGATCTGTGAAAGGCTGATGTAGCCGAGGGAGGAAGCAAATGTTGCGCTGTCTAGGAAGCAAGTTGCGTGGGACGATAATCGGACTCGCGATCGGCGCGAGCCTCGCGCTGGCGACCGGCGTTCGCGCCGACCCGGTAAGCAGCATGGCCGGGAAAAAGGTGATCTTCGTGCCCATCTCGATGGGCATCACGCTCACCGAGGGCTGGGCCCGCCGGATGAGAGAGCACGCTGCGATGCACGGCTACAGCTTCGAGATCCGCGACGCCGCCTTCAACACCGGGGCGATGTCGGCGCTGCTCGCCAAGGCGATCAGCGACAAGCCCGACGTGCTCGTCGTGCACAATCCGACGGTCCAGCTGCTGGCGCGGCAGATCAAGCAGGCGCAGGCGCAGGGCATCAAGGTTCTGCAAATCAATCTTCAGTCCAATCAGCCGTCGGCCGCCTTCGTCGGCGCCAACTGGACGCGGATCGGCACCGAGATTGCGGAGGACATCGTCAAGAAATGCGGCGCCGGCAGCGGCAAGTCCGGCAAAGTTGCGATCATCCCCGGGCAGCTCACGGCGGCCGACAGCGTGATGATGAACGAGGCCGCCTTCAAGGTGTTCAAGCAGCACCCGGAGATCAAGGTGGTTTCGAACCAGGCGTCGAACTGGGAGCCTGAGAAGGCGCGGCAGATCACCGTGGCGGTGCTACAACAGAATCCCGATCTGTGCGCGATCTTCGGCCATTGGGACGTCCACACGATCGGCGCCGGCAACGCCGTCAAGGATGCGGGGCTTTCGGGCAAGGTGCTCGTTTACGCCACCGGAGGCGGAGAGTACGGGGAAGCGTGCAAGGCGATCGAGAACGGAACGCTCACGGCCGAGTGGAGCTACGACGCCGACGGGCAGGGCCGCGACGCGGGCACCATGATTGATCTCCTGCTGCAAGGCGCGACGTCCTCGAATGGCTCGATGCTGACCGTCGAGTCCCCGCTGAAGATCATCAGGGCCGGCCCCGACTACGATCCGTCCCTGTGCTGGAAGATGCCGCCAAAGAAGTAGCGCGGCCCGAGCGTGCGGGCGGGACTTTGCGAGGAGCCCGCCCTGCATGAAGCGTTGCGGAGGCTGTCTGTTTGTCGGCTCAGTTTGATTTTTCGACGCTGCCGAAGCTGCGTGTTCCGCTGCTTGTCATATCTCCGCGCCGCGTTCTCGCCGACATCCTTTCCAAGGGATGGGTCGAGAGCGCGGTGCCCCTTCTGGCGTTCGTCTGTGTCATCGTCGGCGTGGGGGTGACGAGCAAAGGCTATTTCACGCTCGACAACTTGCGCAATCTCGCGCTCTACGCCTCCGATGGCGGACTTGTCGTGCTGGCGCTGTTCATCGTCGTCGCCGCTGGGGGCATCGACCTCTCGGTCGGCTCGAATTTCGCCATGTCGGCGTTCGCCGCGCTTTATTGCTTCCATATCCTGAACCTGCCGGTCGCACTCGTGCTGCTCGCGAGTCTCGCGACGGGCGCGATCGTCGGCCTCGTCAACGGCGCGCTCGCGGGACTCGCCGGCTGCGGCGCATTGCTGACGACGCTCGGGACGATGATCACTGTTCGTGGAATTTTCACGCTTGCCTCGCAGGGAGAGCTGGTCGCCATCTCCACGAGCTCCAGGACGGACGAGGCGTGGGACTGGATCGGGTCTGACCGATTCCTGACGGTTCCGATCAGTTTCTGGGTGCTGGCGATCGCTGTCGTTGGCGTGCTCGTGATGTTCCGTCAGTCGCGCTTCGGATGGCATGTCCTAGCCGCAGGCGGCAATCGCAAGGCCGCGAGGCACGGGGGCATCCACGTCAAGGCGACGATCTTCTTCGCTTATGTGCTCGCGGGCCTGATCGTCGGCCTCGCGGCCTTCCTTTACGCGGCGCGGGAGAACGCGGTCGCCTCCGACACGGGGGTTGGCATGGAGTTTTTCGCCCTCACCGCTCTGGTCGTGGGCCTCGGCGGATTCGTGCCAGGTCGCGGTTCGACTGTCGCGGTGATGATCGGCTTCGCCACGATTTACATTCTCAACAACGCGCTCCTGAACTCGGGCCTCCGCAGCGACTTCGTTCAGCTCGCGATGGGCGCCATTCTCATCGTCATTTTGTCGATCGACACGAAGTTCCGGAAGCACAAGCACCGGCTGCTGGCGTCCGCCTATGTCGATCCGATCGACTTCAGGCTTGACGAAGCCGCCGGCGCCAGAGGGTTCATGCCGGGCGAGGCCGCGCCAAAGCTCGCCGGCGCCGAGGTTCTCGCATCCGGCATGATCGATGGTCCGGAGGACGTGATCCTCGATGCGGACAATCATCTCTACTGTGGGACCCGCGACGGGAGGCTCGTTCGAATCGCGGCCCCTGACTACACGCAAGTCGAGACCTTCGCCCAGATCGGCGGTCGCCCCCTGGGCCTTGCGACTGATCGCGAGGGAAACATCCTGGTCTGCGTCGCCGGGATGGGTCTCGTGCGCGTCAACAAGGAGCGGCAGGTCGAACTTCTGACCGATCAGACCCAGCGCAGCCTCTTCACCATTCAGGACGATACGACAATCCGGATGGCCGACGACGTCGATATCGCGCCGGACGGCGTTATCTATTTTTCCGACGCGACGAGGCGTTACGACATCGAGAGCTGGGGCCTGGACCTCCTCGAGGGCCGGCCGAACGGGCGCCTTTTGAGCTACGATCCGAAGACGCGCAAGACCCGAACGGTCTGCGACAATCTCGTGTTCCCGAACGGCGTGTGCCTGACTCACGACGGCAAGCATCTCATCGTCGCGAGCACGTGGACATGCTCCCTGCTGATCTTCGATCTTGCCGACCTCTCCGCCGGTCCGCGCGTCTTCGTCCGCGGCCTGCCGGGCTACCCTGATAATGTGAACAGAGCCTCGGACGGAGGATACTGGGTCGCGCTCGCCGGGATGCGCAATCCCGTCACCGATCTCGCAATGCGCTTTCCGGGCCTCAGGCGCCGCATGACGCGGGCGGTCGCGCCGACCCATTGGCTGTTCGGCAATCTCAACATCGGCGGGGTTCTCAAAATCGATGGCGCGGGACAGATTGTCGACGCCTATTGGGACGAGCCAAGCGGGCCGCTCTACATGATCACCTCGATGCGCGAGCACAAAGGCGCGCTCTACCTCGGCGGCGTGACCAACAACAAGATCGGCCGCCTCCGGCTGGCCGGGGCCGACCCGCATTGGACGGGTCCGCAGAGCTATTGGGGAAGAGGCTGAGCGGTGCGGCTCTGGGAGAACAGACGCTCGCCGCCGTCGATGACGCTGGAGGGCGCGCTCGGGCCGAACGAGCGCCTCGACGAGGCGCGCGGAATGAAGGTCGATTCCCCCGACGCACTCTCGGCCTCGGCCGACGGGAGGCTGCTTTTCTCCTCCGGCCGCTCGCTGCTCGTCCTGCGGAAATGGGGCGAGCCGCCGCAATCCTTCGCCGAGTTCGAACGGCCCGTGACGGCGCTCGCCACGAGCCCCGGCGGGCTTGTGGCGGCGGGGATGCTCGGAGGCGGACTCGCGGTGTGCGACGCTTCGGGCCGCCCCATGAAGGGGTGGAAGCCCCCGCCCGGCCTGGCGGCGGCGGCCGACGCGGTCTTTCTCTCCGAAGACGAACTGGCGGTCGTCGATCACGGTTATAAGACCGACGAGCCGCTGTTCTCTCTCGCGGCATGGGACGACGCTGCCCGGGGAAAGCTTATCGCCGTGCGCCGGAACGGCGAATCTCGCGTGATCGCGAACGGCCTCCACTGTCCGATGGGCGTAAGCCTCGGCCCGAAGGGCGAACTCCTCGTCACGGAATTCGAGCGCGCGCGGATCGTCGACGGGTCCGGAAAAGTCCGCCGGGCCGGCTATCCCGGTTATCTCGGACGGCTACGCAAGACCGCGACCGGCTATGTGATGGCGTGCCTCTCGCGCCGGGATCCGCTGATCGATTTCCTCAAGACGGAGAGGAGCTTCGTCGAGGCCATGAAGACGAGCATTCCGCCGCGCTACTGGATCGCCCCGCGCATCAATCCGGAGTTCAGCCCCGACTTCCCCATCGAGCTCGGCGCGACGCGGCTCTTCGGCGAAATCAAGCCCTGGGCGCCGTCGTTCTCCTATGGGCTGGTGATCGAATTGAGCGAGGCGCTCGCGCCGGTCGGCTCGGCGCACTCGCGGGCCAACGGCCGCCGCCACGCGGTCTCGGACGCCCTCATCTGGAACGGCGCTCTCCTTGCCGTCAGCAAGGCGAGCGGGGAGCTTTTGAACCTCGGCTGCGCGAGAGAAGCCGCATGAGCAATGACCCGATCGTCGCGCTCGAGAACGCGACCAAGCGGTACGGCGGCGTCGCCGCGCTGGAGAACGCGAACTTCGAACTTTTCCCGGGAGAAATCCACGCCCTGGTCGGCGAAAACGGCGCCGGCAAGTCGACTTTGTGCAAGCTGATCGCGGGCGTCACGCCGCCGACGGAAGGGCTCCTGCGCGTCGACGGACGTCCGGTCGCCTTCTCCGCGCCGAAAGACGCAAGCCGGCTCGGCATCGCGATGGTGTTCCAGGAAACGAGCCTCGTGCCGCAACTCACCGTGGCGCAGAACATCGTGCTCGGCCGGGAGCGCGCGTTCAACTCGGTGCGTAAAGTGAGAAACACCGCTCGCCAGGCGCTCCAGCGATTGAACTTCAACGTGGACGCTTCGCAACTGGCCGGCGCGCTCTCCGCAGCCAAACGGCAGATGGTCGAGATCGCCCGCGCGGTGCTCAACGACGCCAAAGTGATCATCTTCGACGAGCCCACGGCGGCGCTGACCCCTGAGGAGACGAAGCATCTCTTCGACCTCATGAAGACCTTGCGCAAGCGTGGCGTTGCGATGATCTTCATCTCGCACGCGCTCGAGGAAGCGTTGACCAACGCGGATCGGATCACCGTCTTGCGCAATGGCCGGGTGACGGTCACCGGCCCCGCCAGGGACTTCGACCGCGCGCGCCTCATTAGGCACATGATCGGAGAAGACCTCGCACAACGCCAGCGCGCGCCGGTGGTCAGGCGCGCTCCGCCAACCGCCGCGCCGGTCCTCCAGGTTGAGAACCTCCGCATGGGCGCGATGGTCAACAATATGTCGTTTTCCGTGTTTCCCGGAGAAGTCACCGGGATCGCGGGGCTCATCGGCTCGGGGCGAAGCGAGGCCGCCAAGGTCGTCATCGGCCACACCAAGCGCAATTTCGGCGGCGGCCGGATCTGGCTGAACGGCCGGGAGGTGCGATACGGGGCGCCGGCCCAGGCTGTCGCGGACGGCGTCGCCTATGTCAGCGAAGATCGCAAGCTCGACGGCTTCTTCGAGACTCTCGACGTATCCGAGAACATCGGGCTCGGATGGCTCGCCAAGTTTGGCCGGCGCCGTTGGATCGCGCCGCTGGGCAAGATGCGCGAACTGGCCGAGGGCTGGAAAAGCAGGCTATCCATTCGCACCGTCGGAGCGGACCAGCCGGCGCTCCATCTTTCCGGGGGAACTCAGCAGAAAGTGGTGATCGCCAAATCCTTGGCGCAGAACCCGCGGCTCCTCATTTTCGACGAGCCGACGCGAGGGGTGGACGTCGGCACGGTCGCGGAGATTCACAAGATCATCAGAGACCTCGCGGACTCCGGGGCCGGAGTGATCGTCATCTCGTCCTATCTGCCTGAAATCCTCGATCTTTCCGATCGCATTCTGGTCGCCAAGAGTGGAACGATCGCCGCCGAGTTCGCGCGATCCGAAGCAAGCGCGGAGAAGATTCTGCAGGCGGCGATCCACTGAGGCGGGTCAGGGTGTTGCCTCGGCCGGACCGCCGCGCCAATCTTTGCCGAAGCCTCAACATCGGAACGCGGGCCCTTTGCGAGAATCGACAAACTCCCGGGAGGAGAATGGTGTCCGCGCGTCTTCTGATGGTCGCGACCGAGCTTCTTCAGAAGGTGGCGCTCGGCGCGAGCGACGCCGAGATCGCCGATCTTATCGAGGCCCTGAAGGAGGCGACCGGAGGCGAGGTCGACCCTGCGCGCTTCGAGGGCTTCCGCTCCCAGGTCAGCGCGATCCGGCGGATGCTGAAAAACGACGCGCTCTCTGAGCGGGCGCTGAATTTCCTGATCGATACGACTCATGACCTGTCGAGCACGCTGAGCTTGCAGGACCTTTTGCGGACGATCGTCGTCCGGGCGCGCAGTCTCGTCGGCGCGGACGTCGCCTGGGTGACCGTTCTGGATGCGGAGAGCGGAATTTTCCGGGTCGTGACCGCCGATGGCCATCTGTCTCCCGCGACCGCGGGAATGACGAGCCGCATCGACCACGGCGCGGTCAGTCTGGTGATGAACTCAAAGAGCTTCTTCGAGACGACCGACTATCTGGCCGATCACCGGTTCCGGCACGAGCCCGACCTCGACCGCATCTTCCGCACCGAGAAGATCAACTCGCTGGCGGGGTTCCCGATTCTCTGGGAGAACAAGGTCCACGGGTTCTTCTTTGTGGCCAATCGATATGCGCGCAAGCTCAGCGGCCCGGAAACCTCATTGCTCGGCGCCTTCGCGCTGCACGCCGGCGTCGCGATGCGCAACGCCCACGCCTTCGCGATGCTGTCGGAGGCGCTCGACGAGGCCGAGCGCAATCGCAGCGCGCTGATCGAGCACATTCAGCGGGTCGAGGCGTCCGCCGCCGCGCATGACGAACTCACCGGCCTGCTCGCCTCAGGCGCCGACATCCGGAAGTTCCTCGAGAAGATGTCGAAACGGATCGGCGGGGCGGTCTTTCTCTATGATGACGAGTTCAGGATCCACGACGAGTTCGGCAGCGCCGCCTATAAGAGCGTTCTCGCCGGCGAGCTGAGGGACGGCCGGTTCAGTCTGCCGCTGCTGATCAACGCCAACGCGCAATCGAGGCAAACCGGGCGTTCCGTCGTTGTGCTGGAGCGCGGCGCCGAGCAGTGCCGGACAATTGCGCTTCATGGCGGCGACGGACGCCGCGACAGCCTGGTCATCTGTCACGTCGGTGAGCTCGACGCGATCGAGATCCGCAATCTCGAACGCAGCGCCGTGGCGCTGTCGATAGCAAAGCTCTGGAACGAGAGGCGGGAAACCGAGAAGCTGGTCACCTCCTCGACGCTTCTTCGCCACCTGGTGCTGGTGTCGCCGCCGGACCCCTCGACAATCTCGGCGGTGCGCGAGCGTCTTGGGCTGCGAGCCGACCAGTGTGTCCAGCTTGCCATGATCGCGATGTCGGGAATGGACCGGATCGCGCAAAGCGCCCGGGTCCGCGAATGCGCAACGGGCCAGAGCGTGCTGGTCGATCTGTACGACGACTCCTACCTGGCCGTTGGCCTCGCGCCGGCGATTCAGGCCTTTCTCCAACGGCTGTCGAAGGATCACGGACCTTGGACGGCCGGGGGCGTCCTGTCGGAGCCATTCGGCGAGCTGGCGCAGGCGGCCGACCATTTCGGCAGAGTCAACAACGCGCTTCAGGTGCTGCGCAAGATGAAGACGCTGGATCGCTTCGTGAGCCAGCGCGAAGTCAACATGTTCGCCAAGCTGTTCGAGGTCAATGACGCGGCGAGGCTCGCGGCTTACGCCGAGCAGGTGCTCAGCGAGATCGCGGCCAAGGCGCCGCGGCAGAGGAACGAGCTCAAGCGCACGCTGCTGGTCTATTTCGACGCCCAGCACAACGTCAAACGCACAGCCGAAATCCTGGGGCTCCACATCAATACCGTGCGCCAGCGCCTCGAGGCGCTGCGGCAGATCACGGGCGGCTGGGATGACCCGGTCAAAGCTCTCGAGATGCATGTCGCGTTGAGGCTGAACGCGATCCTCGCCTGAGACGCCTCCCAACCGCCGGCCGCCGCCCGATCGATCCCGCCATCAATGCGATGCGCAAGGGGCTTGGGCAGCCGCTATTTCTTGACCAGCGGGCAGGTCGAGTCGGCGAGCTTGCCGTAGGCCTCTTCGCCCGACATTGTTCTGACGAGCTTGTAGAAATCCCACGGCCCCTTGGATTCCGCGGGCGTCTTGACCTGCATCACATACATCGAGTGCTGCAAGAGCCCGTCGGGGCGAATGACTCCGTCGCTGGTGAACATGTCGTCGACCTTGGTCTTGTGCAGTTCAGCCATCACCTTGTCCGCGTCGGTCGCGCCGACCGCCTTGACCGCATTGAGGTAGGTCAAGGTCGCCGAGTAAAAGGCAGCCTGATTGTAGGTCGGCATGGCGCCGGTCTTGGCGAAGAAGCGCTTGGCGAAGGCGCGGCTCTTGTCGTTGAGGTCCCAGTACCAGGCGCTGGTCAAGTAGAGCCCCTGCGCCGTATCGAGGCCGAGAGCCTTGATGTCTGTGATATAGGCGAGGAGCGCTGCCGGTTTCATCGTCTTGGTGAGGCCGAATTCGTGCGCGGCCTTGAGCGAGTTGCTAAAGTCCGCGCCCGCGTTGGCGAGGCCGACCACCTGCGCCCCGGACCCCTGCGCCTGCAACAGGTAGGACGAGAAGTCCGACGTTCCGAGCGGCGCCCTCACCGAGCCCACGACCTTGCCGCCGCCGGCTTCCACGACCTTGGTCGCCGCCTGCTGGAGCTGCGTGCCGAACGCATAGTCCGCCGTGACGAAGAACCACCTCTTGCCTCCCTGCTCGAGGATCGTCCTAGCCGTGCCGTTGGCGAGCGCCGTCGTGTCATAGCCGTAGTGGATCATGTAGGCGTTGCAGTCCTTGCCGGAAAGCGAAGCGCCCGCGGCGCCGACCGCGAACAGGGGAATCTTCCTTTCCTTGGCGATCGGCGCGAGCGCGAGGGTCACGCCTGTATTGGAGCCGCCGAGCAGCATCGTGAGCCCTTTGGTGTCGGCCCATTCCCGGAACTTGCTCGCGCCGATGTCCGGCTTGTTCTGGTGATCCGCGGTCAGGAGTTCGATCGGCTGGCCGAGCGCGGCGCCGCCGAAATCAGCGATCGCCATCTTGATTCCCTCGACCGCCCTCGGGCCGTTCACGTCCGCATAGGGACCGGACAGATCGTCGATCAAGCCGATCACAACCTTGTCCGCCGCCCGCGCCGCGGACGGCGAGACCGAGACGAGGAGCGCCGCTGAGACGGTCGCCAGCCATTTCGTGAATGTCATTCCTGTTTCCTCCTCTCGAGGCGTTCGCGTCGCTTTCGGACGCGAGTCTTTCCTGGAGCCTGCATCACGGTTTAGTGGCGGAGCAGGTGAAGCTTCCGGCGTCATTCGTGTCGCCTTCGCCTTTGTACCAGGCCTTGCTCGGATAGGGGCAAAGCGGGCGCTGCATGGCGATTCCCTTGGCGGGATCGTCGCCGACAAATTTTGTCGCGACAATTTGGGCGGGCGCCGCTCGGTCCTCGACCCAATGGGTCAGCGCGGTGAACGCGTCATGGCCCGCGTCGGTGGATGGCGGGCCCAGGCCGCCAAACGCGGCTGAGTCGAACCGGTTTGGCCCTGTTCCGCCGAAGCAATGTCCAAAGCCCGGAACCATGAACAGCCGAGCGAATTCCTGGGCCGATTGGTCGCCTCCGACCTTGGCGGAAATCGCCTTGTAGAATGCGATGGTCTGGAGGGGCGGCACGATTGGGTCCGCCCACCCCTGGTAGATGATCATCTTTCCGCCGCGGTCGCGAAACTTGCTGAGATCCCCGCTCATCGCGCCGTTAACGGACGGCCCCAGCGCCGCATCGACCTTCGGCATGTCCCGCTGGAAATTGAAGTCGCGCCAGTTCCAGCCGGCGCCGAACACCCATTTGAACAGGCTGTCAAACGCGGGCTCGCCCGGGGCGTTGGCCGGCGCTTCGAGAAAGCCCCAATTGAATGCGCCCGATTCGCTTCCGGGAAGCCATCCGTAGAAAAGCGCCTTGCCGGCGGAATCGGTCGGCCCCGAATAGAATGCGCGCGCGGTTTCGACTTCCCCCGGAGTGAGGCAGGCGTCGCTTGGCGAACCATGGCAAGCGAGGGCGGAGGGATCGAACTTGCAGGCAGTGGGGTCGGCGATGAATGGATCGGACTTGAGCCCATTGCCCTTGGCGCCGCATGCCGCGACCGCCGACTTGGTCAACAGGGCGAGCTTCGCCTCCGAGAGTTTGTGGCCGGGCTTCGCGTTCGCCGCGAGATAGTCCCACACGACCGCCGCATGGCCCCATGTCCGGTTGACGACCGGGTCCCCGACGAGCACGCCGTCGAAGTCTTCGGGATAGTACTGGGCTTCGACGATGCCTTGCTGACCGCCGGTCGAGCAGCCGGTGTAATAAGAGCGTTTCGGCTGCTCGCCGTAGAAGGCCTTGGCGATGCCCTTGCCGGCGACCGCCATCACATGGGTCGACAGAATTCCCCAATCCTTCCACTTCCGCGGATGGCCCGCGAGCGCATCGCCGTCAAGCGGCGTCGCCGGCGCCGTTCCCATGTCCGTGATGGCGGTGGCGTACCCCCGCTTGAGGCCGGCCTCCATCGCGCCGTAGTCGTAGGCGAGGACGCCGCCGTAGCCTCCGTTGCCGTTGCCATGGAATACGCCGGTCCATCCCTCTTTCGGCAGCCACATCTCGATGCGAATGTCGGAGTCCGGCGCGCTCTTCACCGAGGCGAGAACGCGGCAGAACGCCGGCATCCCCTTTCGAACGACCTTGTCGGAGGTCGTGTAGGCGCCCGCCGGAACCGATTGCGCGGTTTCGATCGTCGTGTCGGGAAGCTTGATTCCAGTCAGATCCTCGCACGAGGATGCGAAGGCGGACGGGGAGTAAAGAAGCGCGACTGCCGAGACCGCGCCCGATAAGGACCGTTTCAGCGAAGAACGAATGTTCCGCGCGCCATCGTTGGACATGTCTCCCTCCCTGGCTGGGGTCGTCGGCCCCACGCTCGGATAATTCACCGGAAGTAACGCGCGGGAAGGTCGCAAAGTAAATGTTGGTATCCGCCAAAAGCGCGCCGGAGCGATGTCGCGATTTCACACTTGCGGCCTTCATTCTTCGCCGCCTCAGCGTGATTACGTTCCGGTCGCCTTCTGATGCCGGCGATTCGATCTTCGCGGCCTACGTCAATTAACGGCTGAACCTTCTCGACCCTTCGGGCGCGCGTCAGGGCTTCGCCAAGAGCCTTGCCTGATCGGTTTCGTGCGGTCGCTTCTCTACTCGACCGCCACAACCTCGATTTCGTGGCCATCCATCTCGACCGCCTCACCGACCCGCTTTCCAATGAGTCGATGGGCAAGTGGAGATACATAGGCGATCGACCCGCCGCGGGGATCCGCCTCGTCCTCGCCAACGATCTGGAACGTCTGGCGGCGGCTGTCATCGCGCAGAATCGTGACCTTGGAGCCGAACGCAACCACGGCCGTGCTCGGCTCAGGCTGCAGCACCGCGCTTGCAACGCGCTCCGCGAAATATCGCGCATCCCGCGCAGCCAGTTCCAGGGCGCGACGACGCTCGCTGGCGTCCGCTATCGCCTGCGCGGCTTTAAGCGCCTGCTGACTGTCGGCGAGGGCCTGCTCGAGAGCACGGAGGCCAGACCGGGTCACAAGGTTGGGATGCGGGGAAATTGCGCGCGGAGGCAAGCTCACCTCTCGTGCGGCCTCCGCGCTCTCCTCTCGAACAAACGCAACGCTCATTGCCGGCCCTCGTTCCAGAACCGACAATATATGCCGCCATGGCGCAATTACGACCTAGAACGTTCGTAATGCGCCGCCAGTCAATGGAGTCTTTGCGCGGGGATCATGGAACTATCACTCCTTGGCCGGTTGCGATGGCGTTCTTCGAGACGGACCGCCGCTGACAAATGAGCTTGCCCGTAGATTGTCCGATGGCCCATCCTTCAGGCGACCCATGCGCCGGAGCCCCGGCCGAGAAAGGGACCTGCAAATTGGAGCGGCGCTTGGGCCGATCACTTCGATCCTTAGCCGTGAGCGCTTGCCCGCCAATTCTTAATGCCATTAAGCTTGGGGCCTTATGAAGAAGATCGGTTTTCTGTCGTTCGGGCACTGGACGCCGTCGC
>DATNBG010000228.1:0-7401 GCA_035572075.1 Roseiarcus sp.
TCGCCCTCGGCGATCAGATTGGCGAGCACGATCTTGTTCGACGTCGAGGTGCCGTTGAGCACGAAATAGGTCTTCTCGGCCCCGAAGATCGCCGCCGCCTCCTTCTGCGCCTGCAGCGCCGGCCCCTCGTGGGTCAGAAGATCGCCGAGCTCGAGGATCGAATTGTCGAGGTCGTCGCGAAAGACCGCCTCGCCCAGATGCTCGACGAAGATGCGCCCGATCGGGCTCCTGCTATAGAAGACGCCGCCGTTGTGGCCCGGGCAGGTCCACAGCTGGTTGCCCTCTTCCTGGAAGTCGACGAGAGCCCCGAAGAACGGGGTCTTGAGCGTCTCGGCATATTGCTTGAGGCGCGACACCAGGTTCCTGGCGATGAATTCCGGCGTCTCCTCGGCCAGGAACACATAGCCGTCGATGAAGTCGAGCACCTCGACAGGGATATCCTCGAAACGCTTGCGCCTGATGAGGACGACGATCGGCATGTCGAGGCCGCGCTTGCGCATGAGATTGATCAGCGAAGCGGCCTTCCCCTCGATTCCCTTCTTGCCCCAGTCGACGACCATGCAGCCGATCGCGGCGTCCGTCTGCACCGCCATCTCGGCGTCCTCAAGGCGCCGCGCCTTGATGACCTCGAATCCCATCCGCTCGATGGCGGTGATGATCTGGTTGACTCTCAGGCCCTCGAGATCGTCGGCGTCGAACATCGGCGCCGAGAACAGAAAGGTCAGTCGCTGGGAAAAGTTCATCGCCTTCAGCGCCCGCCATCAGACGGGCGTCCTTCCCGACGCCCATGGTCCGGCGTCCCGGTCTCCGGCTCGTGTCCTTAAGCGCCGCAGCTTAAGACAGCATACGCGCGCCGGAATCAAGCGCCGCCTCCCTGGTCCGCATCCCCGCCAATCTGCTAGTTGTATCCAATCGGAAATCCGGTAGAAGCGTTCTCCTTCGTCGCGCGGGCGGCGAGACCGGCGCGCGGGGTGACGGCGCCGTTCGTTCTGACGAGCCGGGCGGACAAGCGATCGCGCCCGGCTCGCGCATCGCCTGAGCCTTTTGCGAACGCCTGCCGGCGAGCAGGCCTCGATCGGGAACGATCGGCCTAAAGGCTGCGGAGCGGCGCATTTGGATTCTGTGATCCTCACCCTGAACGCGGGCTCGTCCTCGCTCAAATTCGCGGCGTTCCGCCGCGTTCGCGCGGCCGAGCCCGCGCTCCTCGCCTCCGGACAAGTCGAGGGGATCGGCGCGAGCCCGCAAGGCTCGGTCAAAACGTCCGCGGGAGAAACGGCCGAGCTCAGCTTCGATCAGGCGCTCGCGCGCGTCGATCATGCGGGGGCGATGGCCGCCATTCTGGGCTGGCTCAAGCAGGCGGGCTACGACTCTTCGATCGCCGCGGCCGGCCATCGCATCGTCCACGGCGGCCCGCACTACGCCGCGCCAGTCCTGATCGACGAAGCGACGCTCGCCAACTTGCGGTCGCTCATTCCGCTCGCGCCGCTCCACCAGCCGCACAATATCGCGGGCGTCGAGGCGGCGATGAAGGCTTTCCCGTCCACGCCGCAGGTCGCCTGCTTCGACACCGCCTTCCATCGCAGCCATCCCTTCATCGACGACACATACGCCCTGCCCCGCTCCTATTACGACGAGGGCGTGCGCCGCTACGGCTTTCACGGACTGTCCTACGAGTTCATCACCCGACGCTTACGCAAGATCGCGCCGCGGATCGCGCGCAAGGGCGTCGTCATCGCCCATCTCGGCAATGGCGCGTCGATGTGCGCGGTCCGCAACGGCCGCGCCGTCGCGTCGACCATGGGCTTCACCGCGCTCGACGGACTGGCGATGGGCACCCGCTGCGGGCAACTCGATCCGGGCGTGGCGCTTTATCTGATGGCCGAAAAGAAGATGAGCGCGGATGAGATATCCGATCTCTTGTGGAAGAACTCCGGCCTCAAGGGCATGTCGGGCTTGTCACAGGACATGCGCGAGCTCGAGGCGTCGGAAAGCCCCGCGGCGCGCGACGCCATCGCCTATTTTGTGTCCCGCATCCGGCGCGAGCTCGCGGCGCTTTCGGCGACCGTCAACGGCGCCGCGGCGATCGTTTTCACCGCCGGCATCGGCGAACATTCGTGGAGGGTGCGAGAGGCGGCGCTCAAGGACATGGAATGGATGGGCGTCCATCTCGACCGCCAGGCGAACCGCGCCGGCGCCGGGATCATCAGCGCGAAGGATTCACCGGCGGTCGTCTTCGTGATCCCGACCGACGAGGAGCTCATGATCGCCGAGCACACCGTGAGCAAGGCTCGTATCTAGGCGCGGCGGAGACAGAACTCCGCTAACTTTCGAGCGCCGCCACCGTTCTCTAGGTAACTTTGCCTATTGCGGGCAGTCTGATTTCGTGGCCAGACTATGTCTGTTTTTAATTCCTTAGGCGGAAATGACAACTGGCTGTAGAGTTGTTGCTCAAGAATCTCGTTCGGCGCTCCAGCGATATTGTGAGCTACAGCTTGCGGCGGAGACCCTGGGTCAGGGGAGATAGCGCAAAGAATTGGCGGCTCATCTGGTCTAAATCTCTGTCGGCCATGATCGATAGTTATTGGCGACTTCGAGAAGCGCGCCAATCTGAAGTCGCGTTCCATTGATTCAATTCTTAGGAGAGCCGCCATGGCCAGACGCCCATCGACATCGTCAGAGGGAAGCAGCGGACGATACAGGCTCGAACTGGTTGGCCTGACCTCAGCCGCCGACCGGCCTGACATCACGATCCAGGCGGTCGACGCCAAAAACGAGGTTCTGTCGACTCAGAAGGTTGAGCAAGACGGCAGCTTCACGCTTTCTCCCGATGTCCTCGGACGGGCCGCTTCCGTTGTGGTGGGGGCGTCGGATGACAAGGACGGCGTCAGGCGCGAGGGAGAGACTCGCTTTTCCGCCGAAGATTTTCGGGCGCAGACCGCAAATGGGGTGCTGGCTTTGGCCGAGCCGGTCTGGTCGCGGTTGCGGTTCTATTGGACCTGCGTCAGCGGCCGCGTTCGAGTCTGCCGGCGCCGCCGCTGGTGGTTCGACGATCTCATTCAGGCCTCGACAACGGTCTCGATCCGGTCGAGCGCGCGCGCCATATTTGCGAGCAGTTCGATAAGCCGCGAAACTGTCGCCTCCGCGTTGACGCCGTCCCTTGGCGAACTGCTCACTTGGCCCGTCCGGTGCTACCCAGTGTGCCGTGGCACGGTCACGGTCTACCGGCGCACTTGCTGCTGCTATCCGATCGTGATCGACGATTGGCGCATTGGCGACCTCATACGCGATCTCGAGCGGATCGTGTCGCAACTGCCAAAGCCAAGCATCCCCAAGATCCCCCCGCCGCCTCCGCCGCCGATCGGCGATCCGCTGCGGACGCCATATTTCAAGGGCGGCGCGTTGAACGAGCTGGCGCTGAACGCCATCAATGATCTTCAAGAGCTGCGCTCGCTGCCGCTTGCTCAAGCCGCGCAATATGTCGAGGCGCGGCCCTATCTCTACCACCGACTGTGCTCATGCGGCAGACCCGTCAGAGTTGGCGGCGGCTCGCTCCAGCCCGACGGCGGGTTCAATATCTGTTGGCTGGAAAGCGTCCGTCTATTCCGGCCAAACTGCTTCGATCAGTACGCCTATGTGGTGAAGCAGACGATCGGCGGCACGACGACAACCATCTACGACGGTCTTGCCGCGGGCGCCTGGTTCGCCGCCGGCGATGAGCCAACACTGACCTCGTATAACCCGCAAGCGTTCAGCTGCGATGAGACCGGCGAAGGCGACGGCGACGCGTTCGTCTTCCTCGACTTGATCGGGGACACCGAAAGCCACGAACTCACCACGCCCTCATCCACCGGCTGGGACCGCGTCGCCGCGCCGACCGCGACGTCCGGCCTCCTGTTCCCGAACCCCGGGGTGCAGGGACATTTGCGCAACCTCGGCGGCGGCGTCGAGCTGACCTTCATCTTCAGCCTCAGCATGCGTGACGCGGCCGTCGGCGCGCACTACTACCGCGTCAGCGTCAGCGAGGCGGACTCGAACGGCAATCCCACCGGCGCCCGCCTCTACTATGGCGACGGACTGGCCTGGGAAAAGGTCGTCGGCGCGGACATCGTCCCCGAGTCGCTCGGACCCGTGGCGGTCGGCGGCGAGAGCAACCTCTACCGGATCCCCTACAGCGACGAGGCATGGGTCGGGTCCGTGCGCTATCATGCGTTGATTAATACGCTCGCGGCGAATTTGAACACGCCTCCCGCCGCCGACCTTGCGTCGCCGGCGACAAACCGGCTCGTGACGCTGGAGGTCTTCAACGCTGCCGGAGAACGGCTGCGGCCCCTCGGCGCGCCAGCCTCGGGACAACCCGGCGTGGAAGCGGCGAAGCCGTTCAAGTTCCGCCGCTGGTTCCAGCCTGGCGGCAGCGTCGGCGACGACACGGTGGAAGTGCCGTTCGCCGCGCTAACCCATCTCTTCTGCTGGGACAACCGTCCCCCGGTCGCGGACATCACCCGGCTGGTCATGAACGGCGCGGCGTCGAACGAGGAATGCCAGTTCCTCGAAGGGCCCGGGACGTCTGAATTCGCCGTCGAGTATCGCGCCTACGTCGCCGACGAGCGTTTCCAGGAGAGCCACTCGATCGGCTGGCTCAGGGGTCTCAACGCCTCCGTCGCCAATGGCGGAGTGGGATCGCTGCCGACGCCGCTGAGCCCCGCCAACGTCGGCGAGCCTCCAGCGCCGCCAGCGACCAGCGGCTCCAACACGTTCGAGCTGATGCTCACCCGGCTGGATCCGCCCAACCCGCCGGTCGTGCTGCGGCGTTGTTCGTTTGCCGTCACGCTGACGACATACGCGAAGACCACCAACGGCGAGGACTTCAGCTATCCTCACGCGCAGGAGACCGCTGCATTCGCGCTGGCCATCGATTGACGGCGCCGCTCTGGAGGCGGCGCGCCTGTCCGGTCGCGCGAGTCGGCCGGCCGTGGCGATCGCCCTCCGCCCTCTCGTCTCTTCGCGAGACACTTTCGCCCGCGCGTAGGAACGCGCGATCGCCGCTTCCGCTCGGTCTACGACTCTTAGGGCTGAGGATCGCCGAACAGCTCTCCCAGTTTGACCCCAAGCTCCTTGTCGGAGGCGGCGGCGATCGTTCGCGCATTCAGATAGGTCGAGCTGACCTTCCACGGATCCTCGCCCTTGGCGAGGAAGCGCCGATATGAGCTCACGGCGCCGTCGATGTCGCCCTGGATCAGTTTCGCCTCGCCCTCGGTCGCGTCCACCCATTCGTCCGCATCGCGTTCGGCCCGGGATCGGTCGCAAAGGGCCAGCACTTCGGCCGCGAGCTTCCTGGCCGCCCTCGGCTTGTTGTCAAGGACAAGAGCGAGAAACGCGAGGTTGATCCCGTGATAATAGGCCTGCCGCAGGTCGCTTGCGTTGTTGGCGAGTTCGTAGCCCCTCGCGTAATAAGTCTTGGCGCCCTCGGCGTCCGCCTTGCGCCGGCCGGAGAACAGCCAGTTGCGCTTCAAGCGGCCGCCCATCGTCCCGAGCAGGTCGCTGTTTGGATTCTGGCGCGCTTCCAGAAGAGAGAGCGCGTCGTCGCGCCGCCCGGTCTTGTCGAGCGCGATCGCCAGGCGGACGAGTTCGGCGTCGTCGAGCTCCGCGGCATGGGTTTCTTCCTTCCTGATCAGGCTGAGGAACTCGCCGCGCTCGATGGCGCGCAGCGCCGAATCGCCGATATCGGCCTCATCATCTCTTTCCACGACCCGCCGCGCCACGAGGTCCACGACCGTCGAGTCCGCGGGGTTCAGCATGGTCACGTGATTGCCGGCGACGACCGCCGTCAATTTCCTGGGGAAGGGATCGATGGACGACCATGGCGGGACGAACTGGTCTTTTTCGCCGGCGACCGCGAGGAACGAGAAAGGAGCGCTCGGCTCAAAGCGCTCTGTCCATTGGTCGCGCAGCCCTTTGATAAAGTCGCTGCCCTTGGCCATGTTTTTCAATTGACGCTTCCAGAAGGCAAGCGGACTCGCCTTGGCGAGCCCGCCGCTCGGCGTCCCAAACAGAATGACGGCGTGAGTCTTGGCGGCGATGTCCTCGTTGTCGACCAGCGTCTTCTGGACGACCAAGCCGCCCATGCTGTGAGCGATCAACACCCAGGTCTGGTAATGGGCAAGGGTGGCGAGGCCGAGGTGGGTGCCGAGGGCTCGGGCGATTACGCCAAGATCGGCGTCCGCGCTCCAGAACCCCTTGATGTCCGGCAACCAGCTCGTCGCGTAGGTCATGGTCCAGCAGTCCCACTTGGCAAGCCGCGAATCCCTCGCGACGCGTGGGGCGATATTGCTCCATGTGGTCGCTCCGCCGCCGGTGAATCCATGCACGAACAGGATCGCGGCGCGCTGGTCCGCCTTGTCTTTTCCCACGAGGCTGAGGGCGGGCGCTTCCATGGTTTCCTCCCTTCCGCATCTTGGCGACGGCGGGGCCGGGCTCAGCGCAGCGCCTGCGTTCCGTGCGTCCCGCAGCTCGTCCCCACCGGCGCCGCATACGGTCCCCCGCCCGCCGCCGTCGCGAGCCATCTCGCGACCGCCGGCTCGTCCCTGGTCACGACCGTCAGCAGAACATAGTCGCCGCAATGTGCGACCGTCTGCCCGCTCGCCAGCCAGATCGCCGCCTGCGGAGACGCGATCCGCCTCGCCTTCGCGCGGCCGAGCTCATAAGGGACCCATTTCGATTGCGCGCTATACGCGGTCATGAGCGCGATGACATGGGTCGAGCTCAATAGCGCGATCTCGACGATCGCGGCGACCAGCGCCGCACGCCGCGGATCGTTGGGCGGCAGCTGATTGACCAGCGCCAAGGTCGGATCATGCACATCGAGCCAGCTGTCGATGGCGTGATGCTCGACGAGGCACGCGACGCGCTCGCCCTTGTCGGCGTCGTTCCTCTGATGGGAAATGAAGACACAGGGCTTCACGGAGGCCATGACCGCGGTGGGAATCTCCTCGAGGAAGCGGCGAAGCGCCTGTTCGCACGCGGCTTCGAGCCCATGAGGGTCCGAGGGCGGGTCGGAGAGGCGCCGGACCAGTTCCTTCCACGGCCTCGGATCTTCGACCGACCCGTCGAATCGATCGGCAAGACCCCGAGACTCAACCTGGCGCCAGTCGAACCTAATCACGTGTCGCGCCCCCGGGTAGGGTTTCCCCCGTCTGTCTGACGGTCCATGCCGCCGGCGAGCATCTCGATCAGCGGGCGCTCCTTCGTATCCGCAAGATAGAAGCAGACGATCTCGGCTGGCTCGCTCGCCGAGGCGTTGTCGAATTTGACGATCGTGCGGCCCGCCGGCTCGAAAAAGCTGTCGCCGGTTTTGAGGAGCTGAACCGGCCTGCCTTCCACCTCGAGGACGAAGCTCCCGGCCGT
>DATNBG010000229.1:0-2422 GCA_035572075.1 Roseiarcus sp.
TCCGACGCGGCGGATAAGGGCCTCAACGGACTCGCCCGGGCGGGGCGCGTTGGCGGCGAGCGCTGCGGCGAGCGCGGGATGGCCTGCGCCGAACCGGCCCTCCTCGTCGAGGGTCCACAGGAAGCGCGAATTCGGCCGCGGCGTTCCACCGGGGTCCGGCGGCGTCGAATCCAGCGCTTGCGCCCCCTCGTGGTCCGCCGCGGGCGCGGACGGCTCGGCGCCCGCGGGCCCGAGAGCGGGAATCGACGCCAGGAGCCAGACCGCTCCTCCCGGCGCGCCGACGCGGATGCAGCGCAAATTGACGCTCGCCCTCCGGCGGCCGGCGGCGCCGCGCATCGGCTCGAGACGCGGCTCGCCGAGGGGGAGCGTCGCCGCCAGGCGCTTGAGGCGCAGCGCCGAGGGTCCCTGGCCCCGCAGCAGACGAGCCTCGAGCCCCTCGCGGTCCTTGGCCCCGAAGAAAGCCAGGACCGCGGGGCTCGCGCGCACGACAAGGCCTGGCGGGAACAGGATCGCGAGCCGGGCGTTGTCGCCCAGCCACTCGCGCGGCAGGTCGTTGAGGTCGAGGGCCGCGGCGGCTTCATCGCGCGAGGGGCGCTCGAGTTCGGCGGCTGATGACGGCGGCGAATGGGTCAAAGTCGGCGCTCGTGGGTTCCAAATCGGCGCAGGCGGATGCATCGACGATTCGGGCTTTATCGTTAGCGAAAGCTTAACGCGGCGGTCGAAATTTCACCACGGCGCCGGGGCCGGGAATTGAGAGCAAGGTTAAAATTGTTGGGCGCCGCGCAAAAATTTATGTTGCACCGCAACAAAAACGCGATTATAGCGAGTTCCAAGCAGTGGGCGTCGATTCGCGCCTGCCGCCGAAAGTAGGGAAGACAATGTCCACTTCGCCGTTCGAGGTCCCCAATGAGTTGCGCGATTTCGCCGAGCGCAGCGTCGACCAGGCGCGCAAGGCGTTCGAGGGCTTTCTGACGGTCGCGCAGCGCGCGAGCGACGCCCTTGGCGAGGCCGGCAAGCCGACGGCGGGCGCGAAATCGGTCAGTTCGCACGTGCTCACCTATGCCGAGCGCAACGTGAACGCGGCGTTCGATCTAGCCGAGAAGCTCGTCAAGGCGAAGGACCCGCAGGAAGCGCTCGCGCTTCAGAGCGAGTACCTGAAAACCCAACTTGCGGCGTTGCAGGAGCAGACCAGGGAGCTCGCCTCCGTCGTCCAGAAGAGCCTGACGCCCGGATCGAGCTAAAGCGAAGCTGCCGCTTCCGCCAAAAGGCGATCATCGCCCCGCCCTTCAATCGTCAACGCAAAACATCGAGGTCTGAACATGGCTCAAGCCCCAAAGAAAGGCCGCCGCATCGCTGTCGCGGCCAAGAGAAGCGCCCCTGCCCGTGCGGTTTCCGCCCCCGCTCCGGCGGAGGCCGAATTCGAGGCTGCCCTGCCGGAGGCGGCAAGGGTCGCCGCGCCGGTCACGGAGATTCAACAGAGCTTCCGCAACGCGCTCGAAAAGGGCGTGGCCGAGTCGCGCGCGGTTTTCGCCAGGGCCAAGACCGCCGCCGATGAAACGGCGAGCGCGTTCGAACTGAGCTTCGCGGCCGCCAAGGACGGCGCGCTCGCCATCAACGCCAGGGCCTTCGAATCGCTGCGCGCCAACACGGACGCCAATTTCGATTTCCTGAAGGCGATCTGGGCGGCCAGGTCGCTCTCCGACGTCGTCACCCTCCAGACCGAGTTCGCCCGCAAGCAGGTCGAGACGATGACCAGCCAGACCAAGGACCTCGGGGCGCTCGCCCAGAAGGCGGTTGTCGACGCTGTCGAGCCGATCAGGGAACAAGTGGCGAAGTCGTTCAGGATCGCCGTCTGATCCTGGTTTTCGCCCTTTGGCGGCGCTCTCCTCCCTCGCGCCGTCAAATAGACGCCGTCCGCAGTTGCGGGCGGCGTCTTTTATTGCGCGCGCGGCTCGCGGACGGCGAGGCTCTTGCGCGCATGTCCCTTTGACCCTAGTTTCCCGGCTGCCCGGGTTGAGCCGCCATAGCTCAGATGGTTAGAGCGCTAGATTGTGGATCTAGAGGTCCCCCGTTCGAAGCGGGGTGGCGGTACCATCAATAGATCAATGACTTAGTCTAGGCGGGAGCTTTCTCAATTTCGTTCCGAAATGCGCCGGGGTATGCATTAGGGTAACGATCGCCCTGGCTCTGTCTACAAATCTTGCATGCCAGATTGAGGAGGTTTAGTGAGTTATAGCCCGATTCGGCTATAATTCTCTAACATTGCTCAATGGATCCTGTGAGAAATCCTTACGCTCCTGGTGCGGGAACGCCGCCACCAGAGCTGGCTGGCCGCTTGGAACTCCTCGAAACCGGCTTGACCGCACTCAGGCGAGTCGCCCAGCGCAGGCCAACGCAAAGCCTCATCATGGTTGGCCTCCGG
>DATNBG010000230.1:0-3171 GCA_035572075.1 Roseiarcus sp.
CCTGAACGGCGAGGACGGGCTCGGCGCGATCTATCCGGCGATGGCCAACGCCGTGCTCATGTACGACGCGCTCGGCTATCCGCCCGACGGTCCCCATCTCGTCGCGGCGCGCCGCTCGATCGAGAAGCTTCTGGTGATCAAAGAGGACGAGGCCTATTGCCAGCCTTGCCTCTCGCCGGTCTGGGACACGGCGCTCGCCGCCCACGCGCTTCTTGAAACGGGAGGCGAAGCCGGGCTTGAGCCAGTGCGCGCGGCGCTCGATTGGCTGAGCCCCCTTCAGGTGCTCGACGTCAAGGGCGATTGGGCCGTCCAGCGTCCCAATGTGCGGCCGGGCGGCTGGGCGTTCCAATACGCCAATCCGCACTATCCCGATCTCGACGACACCGCGGTCGTAGCGATGGCGATGAACCGCGCCGACCGCGGCGGCGTGACCGCGGGCGCGGGCGCCCATTCGCAAGCGATCGGGAGGGCGCGCGAATGGATCGAGGGCCTGCAGAGCCGCGACGGCGCGTGGGCCGCCTTCGACGCCGACAACACCTACCATTACCTCAACCACATCCCGTTCGCCGACCATGGCGCGCTGCTCGACCCGCCGACCGCGGACGTGACCGCCCGCTGCGTCTCGATGCTCGCCCAGCTCGGCGAGACGCGCGAGACGAGCCCGGTCCTCAGGCGCGGGATCGACGCGCTCATCCGCGATCAGGAGAAGGATGGAAGCTGGTTCGGCCGCTGGGGCATGAACTACATCTACGGAACCTGGTCCGCGCTGTGCGCGCTGGCGATCGCCGGCCAGGACCCGCGATCGGCGCCGGTGCGCCGCGCGGTCGCGTGGCTCTCAAAAATCCAGAACGGCGACGGCGGCTGGGGGGAGAGCGCCGGGAGCTACAAGCTCGACTATAAGGGCTACGAGCCCGCCCCCAGCACGGCCTCGCAGACCGCCTGGGCCCTGCTCGGGCTGATGGCCGCGGGCGAGACCGATCACCCCGCCGTCACCCGTGGGATTGCGTGGCTTGCTTCGACTCAGGGAGACGACGGGTTCTGGAACGAGCCGTTCCACACCGCGACCGGGTTCCCGCGTGTCTTCTACCTGCGCTACCACGGCTATTCGAAATTCTTCCCGCTCTGGGCGCTCGCCCGTTATCGCAATCTCAAGCGCGGCAACAGCCGGGCCCCTGCCTTCGGCATGTGAGGCGCGGCCGCCCTCGAACCGGACGCTTTGCGGCCGCGATCCGGTCATGTATACGTTCGCCTTTCGGCACGCCCGTGGATAGAAGCGGTCTCCGCTGGTCCCGTCAGCGGGCATCGTGAGGATTTCTGAGCGTATGCAGAACAACATCAAGGTCGCCATCGCCGGAGTCGGCAATTGCGCCAGCGCGCTGGTGCAAGGCGTGGAATATTATCGCAGCCGCCGCAACGCCGCGATCGACGGCGTCATGCATCAGGTGATCGGCGGCTATCGGGCTTGCGACGTCGAGTTCGTCGCCGCGTTCGATGTCGACAAGCGCAAGGTCGGCCGGCCGCTCGAGGAGGCGATCTTCGCCAAGCCGAACAACACCCGCATCTTCCAGAGCTCGCTGCCCGTCTCCAACGTGGTGGTGCAGATGGGGCCGGCGCTCGACGGGGTCGCCGCTCACATGGCCGAGTACAGCGATGACGAGGCCTTCCGCCCGGCCGACCTCGAGCCGACCGACATCACCGAGGCCCTGCGCAGGTCCGGCGCCGAGGTTTTGCTGTGCTACCTGCCCGTCGGCTCCGACAAGGCCGCCCGGCACTATGCGCAAGCCTGCCTCGACGCCGGCGTCGCCATGGTGAACTGCATCCCCGTCTTTCTCGCTTCCGACCCGGAATGGGCGAAGAAATTCGAGGACGCCGGCGTGCCGATCATCGGCGACGACATCAAGAGCCAGGTCGGCGCGACCATCGTCCATCGTTCGCTCGCGCGCCTGTTCGCCGACCGCGGCGTGGCTCTCGATCGCACCTACCAGCTCAACACCGCCGGCAATACCGACTTTCTCAACATGCTGGAGCGCAAGCGCCTCAAGTCGAAGAAGATCTCCAAGACCGAATCCGTGCAGTCGCAGCTCGACGAGCGGCTGGACGACGCCGACATCCATATCGGCCCGTCGGACTACATCCCCTGGCAGCGCGACAACAAGATCGCCTTCATCCGCATGGAGGGGCGCGGCTTCGGCGACGCGCCGCTCGAGATCGAGCTGAGATTGTCGGTGCAGGATTCCTCGAACAGCGCCGGCGTGGTCATCGACGCCTTGCGCTGCGCCAAGCTTGGCCTCGAGCGCGGGATCGGCGGCCCGCTCGAGGGTCCGTCCTCCTATTTCATGAAGAGCCCGCCGCGCCAGATGCGCGACAGCGTCGCGCATGACGCCTGCAACGCGTTCATCGACGGCAAGCCTTTCGATCTCCCGGGAGAGGCGCCAAAGAGCGCGAAGGTCGCCGGCCGCGGCCGCCCCTAGAGCAAGATGTCTTTAGGTGGAGTCGTCATCGCGAGGAGGCCGAAGGCCGACGCGGCGATCCAGAGTCGCCGGGCGCTCGACGTTCTCTGGATCGCCACGCCCTCCCCACGCGATTCAAACCGTGCTGTTCGATTTCGGCGGCACGCTCGACTCTGACGGGGTGGCGTGGAAGGAACGTTTCCACGCGCTCTATCGCGCCGAGGGCCTGGATATGCCGGCCGAGGCTTTCGCGCCGGCGTTCCATGAGGCCGACGACGCGCTGGTCGGCGCGCTTCCGCCTTCGGCCGGGCTCGAGGAGACGGTGGGCCGGCTCGTCGCCAATCTCGAGGCGGCGCTCGCGCGCCGCGGGGGCGAAACGGGAAAGAACGCGGCTCGCGGAGAGCGCGTGGCGTCACGGTTCCTGTCTGGCGCGTCCGAAGCCTTCGCTCGCAACCGGCCGGTCCTCGAGGCGCTCGCGGAACGGTATCGGCTGGGAATCGTGTCGAACTTCTATGGCAATCTCGAAGGGGTGTGCGAGAGCGCCGGTCTTGCTCCGCTGTTCGGCGTCATCGCGGACAGTGAGCGCCTCGGCGCCGAGAAGCCGGACCCCGCGATCTTTCGCGCCGCGCTTTCCGCTCTGGACGCAAGCCCGGAGACGGCGGTGATGGTCGGCGATTCGCTCAGGCGCGACGGCGAGGGCGCGCGGCGCCTGAGCATGCGA
>DATNBG010000231.1:0-9459 GCA_035572075.1 Roseiarcus sp.
GCCGGCGTTCTTTCAGTCGCCTATCTGGAATATGGCTCCGCGTCCGGCTGGCCGTGCATTCTCGGCCACGGATTCCCCTACGACCCGCACGCCTATTCGGATGCGGCGCCGATCCTGGCCGAGGCAGGCGCTCTGGTGATCGTTCCTTATCTGCGCGGCTATGGGCCGACCCGGTTTCTCAAGGCTAAGACGCCGCGCTCGGGGGAGCAGGCGGCGCTGGGCGCGGACCTCCTCGCGCTTATGAAGGCGCTCCGCATCGAGCGCGCCGTCCTCGGCGGCTACGACTGGGGCGGGCGGGCGGCCTGCGTCGTCGCGGCGCTCTGGCCCGAGCGCGTCATCGCGCTCGTCTCGGGCAATTCGTACAACATCCAGAACATCGCGCGTGCGATGGAGCCGGCGACCCCGTCCGAGGAAGCGGCCTTCTGGTATCAGTATTATTTCCACAATGAACGCGGCCGGCGCGGTCTTGAAAAAGACCGGCGGGGGATCGCGCGTCTCCTGTGGCGGATGTGGTCGCCGACATGGACGTTCGACGAGGCGACCTTCGAGCGCACGGCCAAGGCGTTCGACAATCCCGATTTCGTCGAGGTGGTCATCCACTCCTACCGGCATCGCTACGGGTTCGCCGCCGGCGATCCAGCCTATGCCGCGATCGAGGCCAGGCTCGCCGCCCAGCCGCCGATCGCAATCCCAGCGATCACCATCGACGGCGACGCCGACGGCGTGAACCCGGGCACGTCGCATCACTCACGGAAATTCACCGGCCCCCATGAGCATCGAGTCTTCAGCGGCGCCGGCCACAACCTGCCGCAGGAGCGGCCGGAGCAATGGGCGCGCACGGTCCTCGACGCGCGAGCGATGGCGAAAGCGTAAGGCGAGCTACGTCTGGCCGCCCGATGACTTTGCGCCGCGAAAGAGCCGGCGGATGAGACGGGTCGCCGTGAGCAGGAACAGGACGACCAAAGCGATCGCGGCGACCGGCGCCGCCAGCGCCAGGAAGGAGATCAGGACGGCGCCGCCAAGCTCGGCGGTGGAGATGACGAAGTTCCCGAGTCCGCCGGTCAAGACCGTCGAGTGGGCCCGAAGCACCCCGGTCACCCCTCGCGTCAATCCGGCGACGCCGCCGCCCGCGATCACGGCTGCTGTCCATTTCACCATTGGCGGCATATCGGTCATGACCGCCGCCGACAGGATCGTCCCGGCGATGAACGCGGCGGGCGCGGCTGCGACATCGAGCACGTTGTCGATGACCGGAATGTAGTAAGCCAGGACTTCCACGAGGGCCGCCACGCCAAGCATCGTCAGGGCCGGCGGCGTGCCAAGCCAGGCGAAGCCGTCGCCCAGATGGAGATAACCGGTATGGGCGGCGCCGCCGACAATGAGCATCGGCAAAAAGACGCGGAAGCCGGTCGCCGCGGCGAGCGCTACGCCCAGGGCAATGGATAACGCCAAATCCGCCATGGCAGCACCGTCATCGCGAGGAGCGCGTCTAGGGCGTCGAGAGACGCCCGTCTCTCGACGGGCTATGGCGCAACGCGGCGATCCAGAGAACGTAGGGCTCCCGACGCCCTGGATCGCCACGTCGCTGCGCTCCTCGCGATGACGATTCCATCAAAACACATCCTGCGTCAGAACCCGAGAACGCTGGCGTTGATCGAGGCTTCGAGGCCGCCGTCGACCGGCAGGTTCGCGCCGTTGATCCAGCGCGCGCCGTCCGAGCAGAGGAACAGGACCGCGGGCGCGATGTCGGGCGCCGAGCCCGCGCGGCCGACCCGTGCAATGTCGTCGTCGACCCTGGGATCGCCGAAAATCTGGCGAAATTCCTTGAGGATCGGCGTCATGACCGGCCCCGGGCTCACCGCGTTGACGCGCACCCCCCGGTCCTTGAACAATGGCGCATGCGCCGCGCGCATCGTCCATAAGATGAGGAGCTCCTTCGACAGCGGATAGGCTTCCGCGTCGGGAACCTTGTGCGCGGCGAGGAGCGGGCGCAAGTCCGGGAAGCCCGGCGCGCTCACGAACGTTTTCGCCCGCTCGAGATTGGCGCGCCAGCCGTAGCCGGCGATCGAGGCGACGTTGACGACCGCGCCCCCCTCGCGCAGCCTCGGCGCGACGGCTTCGCTCAATTCCCGAAGCCCATAAAAGTTGATCGCGAGCGTCCGAGCCGCCCCGATCATGCCGGAGACGCCGGCGACGTTGCAGAGCGCGTCGAAGCGCTGCGGCAGCGTCCCGACGATCTCGGCCACGCCCTGAGGCGAGCCGATGTCGGCCTTGATGAAAGCGTCGAGCGGACGCGCGGGCTCATGGATGTCGACGCCGACAATGTCCGCGCCGAGGGCCTGGGCGAGTTCGCCGACCCGGGCGCCGATGCCGGATGAAATTCCGGTGATGACGACCGTCTTGCCTATGAGCATCTCAGCCCTGCCTCCTGCGATCGCGCCCGTATTCCGCGCTGGCCGCGTCGTCGGCCGCCTGCGCTCCGTCGGGGCTCGCGACGCGAAGACGGTAGCCGATCGGCAAAAGCCTCAGCGAGGTCCGGTCCTCGACCCAGCCCCATATGCCGCGGGGAAAGAGAAGCGCGAAGATGAGCGCCGTCGCGCCGAGCCCGACCAGATACCAGACGCCCATGGCGCCGAACCAGGCCTCGATGGCGAAGAAAATGACGGCGCCGAGGATCGCTCCCTCGAAGGTCCCCAGCCCCCCGACCAGCGCCATGAAGATCATGTAGGCGGTCCATAAGGGACTGAAATACGCCTTCGGCTGGAAGGTGAGCGCGGTCGCCACCCAAAGCGCCCCCGCGAGCGCCGCGCCGAAAGCCGCGAGCGTGAACACGAGCCGCTTGGCGCTCGCAACCCGCACGCCCACCGATTCCGCCGCCTCCTCGTTGTCGCGGATCGCCTGGATCGCCGCGCCGAGCGGACCGCGCAACAGGGCGAAGACGATCGCCAGCAGTCCGGCCATCGCGGCAAGGGCGCACCAATAGGTGAGCGCCCGGCGGCTTCCGCTCGCATAGGCGTTGAGCTCGATCATCGAGGTGCCGGTTTCGCCGCGCACCAGCGTGTCGAGATTGACCAGAACATGCGCCAGTTCCGCCACCACCCACATGCCGATGGCGAATTCGCCCCCTTTCAGCCTGAGCATGACGATCGATAGCGGCCAGGAGAGCGCGCCCACGATGAGCGCGCCCAAAAACAGGGACGGATAGACGCTGACCCCCCAGTTGGCGAGGCGGATGGCGGCGTAGGCGCCGAGCCCGAAGAACGCCTGCTGACCGATCGACACCAGGCCGCAGAATCCGACCAGCGCGTTCCACATCACCGCCAGGATGACATAGATGAACAGCGTCGTGAGCTTGTCGACGGCGTTGGCGCTGAAGATCGCGGGTCCCGCCGCGAGCACGGCGACGATGACGGCGGCCGCGGCGATCGCGACGCGCGACTCAGGCGTCCAGCGCTCGACGGCGCCCGCGCTCACCGCCGCGCTCCGCCGATGAGCGTGGCCCGGACCCGCTGGCTGAGATCGCCGAAGAACAGCCGAGCGAACAGAACGGCGAGAAAGGCGAAGTGGCCGGCGATGAAAAAGCCTTGCGGATTGACCAGCGCGCCCAGACTTTGCGCGACGCCGAGCACAATTCCGCCGATCAGCGTGCCCCACAGCGACCCCGCGCCCCCGATCACCGACGCCTCAAAGGCGAAAATGAGCTGGGTCGCGCCGGCATAAGGGTCGAAGGTCGCGCGCATGCCGAGAAAGGCGCCCGCGACCGCGACCGTCGCCAACGCGATCGCCGCGGCGATCGCGTTGACGCGGCGAGCGTTGACGCCCACCAGACCGGCGGTGTCGGGATCCTCGGCGGTCGCGCGGATCGCGCGGCCCATCAGCGTCCGATTGAGAAAAGTTTGAATGCCTCCGAGCAACACGATCGCGACCGCCATGGTCAGCGCCGCGAGCTTGCCGATCGCGATCTCGTCGGTCAGCGACCAGCTGTCGTAGGAGAGGTCGCCAACGTAAGGCCCGAGCGAACGCGTGTCGGCGCCGAAAGCCTGGAACAGGAGGTTGTCGAGAATGATCGACAGCCCGAAGGTCGACAGGACCGGCACCAGCAGCCCGCCGCGCGCGCTGCGTTCGAGCACCAGCCGCTGCAGCGCCCAGCCGATCAGCGCCATCGCCGGCGCAACCACGATGAGCCCAAGGAACGGCTGAACCCCGAAGCGATCGGCTAACACGTAGAGCGCGAAAGCCGCGAGCACCGCGAGGCTGCCATGGGCGAGATTGATGATTCCCATCACCCCGAACATGAACGACAACCCGCAGGCGATCAGCGCGTAATAGCCGCCGAGCAGAACGCCCTGAAGGATCTGGTTGAGGAAGATCACGACGTCGCCTCCGCGCGCGGCTTCCTGAGGCCGAAATAGGCTTCCGTGACCTCCTCCCGGGTGAGCGCGGCCGTCGGCCCTTCGATGGCGACAGCGCCTTCAAGCATGCAGATGGTGCGGCTCGCGGTCGCCATGGCGCGCTTCAGGTCCTGCTCGACCAGCAGCATGGCGACGCCCGACGATTTCAAGGCCTCAAGCTGGGCGTACAGGCGATCGACGATCAGCGGCGATAAGCCAAGCGACACCTCGTCGAGCAACAGGAGCTCCGGGTTCATCATCAGCGCCCGCCCGATCGCCGTCGCCTGCTGCTCGCCGCCCGACAATGTGCCGGCGAGCGCGCGGCGGCGGCCTTTAAGATTGGGAAAGGCCTCCATCACGGCGTCGAGGGTCCACGCGCCCGTCCGGCCGGCGGAGCGCGCAAGCAAAAGGTTTTCTTCCACCGTGAGTCGGGCGAACAGGCGCCGGCCCTCGGGAACAAGCGCCATGCCCAGCGCGGCACGCGCGTGCGCGCTTCTCGAGCTGACATCCTCGCCCTTGAAGGCGACACGGCCCGCCGCGAGCTGGTGCGCGCCGGCAATTGTCCGCAGAAGCGTGGTCTTGCCGGCCCCGTTGGCGCCGACCAGCGCGACCGTCTCCGCCCGTTCGATGCTGAGGCTCACCCCGCGCACCGCCTGGAGCTGACCGTGGCGCGCTTCGAGGTTTTCGACCGCGAGAAGGGTCATGCGGCGACTCCGCCGAGATAAGCCTCGATCACGCGCGGATCGGCCATGACGCTCGCGGGCGGCCCGTCGGCGATGATGCGTCCGGCGTCCATGCACACCAGACGCCCGGTCGCCTTGATGAGGATATGAACGATGTGCTCGATCCACACGATCGCAACGCCGCGCGCTCTCACCTCGAGGATGATTCCGACCAGCTCGTTCGCCTCGGCGTCGGTCAGGCCGCCGCCGATCTCGTCGAGCAGCAGCACGGCGGGGCCGGTGGCCAGCGCGCGGGCGAGTTCGAGCCGCTTACGGTCGATGAGGCCCAGCGTCTCGGCGCGCCGGTTGGCGACCGCCGTCATGGCCGTCAGCTCAAGCGATTCGATCGCCCTGGCATAGGCGGCCTGGCGCTCGAGTCCGCCGCCATGCGCCGCCGCGGTGAAGACATTCTCGAACACCGTCATGCCGCCGAAGGGCCTCGGAATCTGATGCGTGCGCGCGAGCCCCCGCCGGCATCGCTCGGCGGTCGAAACGGAGGTCACGTCCTCGCCGAGAAAGCGCACCCGGCCGCTGGTCGGCGCGTGCGCGCCGACCAGCAGGCTGAGCAGGGTCGTCTTTCCGGCGCCGTTCGGCCCGACGACGCCGACCGCTTCGCCGGCGGATACCGAAAAGTCGACCCCTTCGAGCACCATCAGCGCGCCGAAGCTCTTCGTCAGGCCTTCCCCTTCGAGCAGAAGGCCGCCGTCCGGCGCGCCTGACATCGGCTCGCGCCGCTGTCAGCCGCTGTATGGCTTGAGCTTCGCCTGGATGGGAACATTCGGGTCGGTGGCGTGCTCGGTCACCGGATAGGCGAGCTTGAACCTCGACCCGGCCGGCGCCTTCACCCATTGCGTCCCGATGATCGGCGTGACCGCGACATTGGGAACGGGCCCCTTGGTGAAGTCGACCTTGCCGCCGATGGTCATGGTGTTCAGCGTCGACATCGCCTTGGCGACCATGGCCTTGCCGGTCGGATCGCCGCTCGCCTTCAAGGCGGCGAAGCCGGCGTCAAACAGGGACAGCGTCGCGCCGAGCTGCTGGGTCCACTGCTTGCCGGACTCCTTCTCATAACCGTCCGCCAGCTCATCGCCGCCGATTCCGGTCAGCGTCGACTTGTAAGGAAAGGCCTTGTGCCAGTAGGCGGCGCTCGCCAGATTGTAGCCGAGGTCGCCGAGCGCGGTGACGTCGTCGGGGAACAGGCAGGCCTTGGCGATCTGGGCGATCTTGACCATTTTGGTGTAGCCCTGCTGGGCCGACTGGCGCCAGAAGGCGGTGAAGTCGGGCGGAATCGGGAAACCGTTGAAGATCTCGCACTTCTCCGCCTTGAACTTGGCGATCTGGGCCGAATAGTCGGTGGTGCCGTCCTCGTAGCCGCCCGGATCGATGATGGTGAACCCGGCCTTGGCGAGCCCTGGCGCGAGATGGTCGCGGACCGCGTTGCCGTCCGAGTCGTTGGGATAGAGGACGCCCACCTTCTTGTTGGTCGGGATGAGGCCCCACTGCGAGACATAGCACTTGCGGAATTCCTCGCCGCCAAAGCTGAAATGGTAGGTCCACTTGAACGGCGAGGGCTGGCCGGGCTTGGCGCCGCGTCCGAAATACCAGGATTCCCACGGCATGACCGTCGAGAGGCAGGGAACGCCGGCCGCCTCGGACGCGTCGGAGACCGGATTGACCACCTCGGGAGTCGAGGTGACCAGCATCACGTCGATCTTGTCGGAATTGATCAGGCTCTTGGCCAGCTGGCCGGCGCGGGCGGGATCGGACTGCGAGTCCCGGTCGAGGACCTCGACCGCGTAGGTCTTGCCGCCGACCGAATAGCCTTTGGCGAGCGCCTTGCGCGCCAGCTCGAGGACATAGCCGTCGGTCTGGCCGAATCCGCCCAGCGCCCCGGTGCGCGGGCTGATGAACCCGACCTTGAGCGTCGCCTCCGCTCCGGCGGCGAAGGCGCCATAGGGACGCGCGGCCGCGGCGACGCCCGCGGCGCCCGCGGCCAGCAACAGGCCGCGACGCGAGACCGGCGCGCGAAGAGAGGCGATGTGGGAAATGGCTTTCATGGTTTCCTCCCGGCGCCGTCTCCTTGAGGCCGGCGCTTCCGAAGTCTTGGACGCGCGAAGTCTTACACGTTCGGAGCGCCCATCGAAAAGCCTCCCGCCATTAGACCTTCGCCGATTGACGAGGAGCCTCGTCAAGGCCAGTCTCGCGCGCTTGCGAAGCCCTAAGGAGACCGGAATGTCCGCGCGCGTGAGGCCGAAGGCATGCGCGCTCGCAGCCGGGCTGACGTTGGGCGCGCTTTCCCTCGCCCCTCCCGCCGCGGCCTTGAGCCGGGCCGCCTATTGCGCCGCGGGCGCTCGGAGCGGGGCGCCCGTTCCCGTCCCCAAGCCCCTCGAGGCGGAGGTCGCCCGGACATTGGGCGTCCCCCTCGACCTCGTTCGCCGCGGCGCCTTTGTGCGCTGCGCTGGGGCGAAGCTTCTGGCTTGCTGGGTCGGCGCCAACCTCAACTGCGGCAAGGCGAACGCGCGCCGGTCGCTCACCGGCGCGACCGCATATTGCCGCGCCAACCCCAACGCGGACTTTATCCCGATGGTCGCGACCGGCCACGATACGATCTACGCCTGGCGCTGCGCGGGCGGGCGCGCGGTCGCCGGCAAGGCGGTCCGGGCCGTCGATCCGGACGGCTACGACGCCGGGAACTGGAAAGAGGTGCGGTGACCCCCTCTCCCGTCGGCAGAGGGGCGCGCGATAGGGCGTCCGAAAGGACGCCCGTCCGTCCGGACGGGTAAATTCGCCGGGTGAAGGCTCGCGCGAAGCACCCTTCCTCCTGGAGCCGGGCTCCCTGATCCGGCGAGCCGGCGCCCGCGTTAGATAAGGGCTTGACCTCGGCCCTCAGCCTGAGTTGAACAACTGGCCGATCAAGTCTCGATGAGCATCGAGCAAGGAGGATGAGCCATGAAATTTCGCCCGCTGCATGATCGCGTCGTCGTCAAGCGCGTCGACGCGGAGGAGAAGACCAAAGGCGGGATCATCATTCCCGACACCGCCAAGGAGAAGCCGCAGGAAGGCGAAGTGGTCGCCGCAGGCCCGGGCGCCCGCGACGAAAGCGGCAAGCTCGTTCCCCTCGACCTCAAGGCCGGCGACCGCATCCTGTTCGGCAAATGGTCGGGAACCGAAATCAAGCTCGAAGGCGAGGAGCTCCTCATCATGAAGGAGAGCGACGTGATGGGGATCGTCGAAGGCCACCCGGGCGCGAGCCGCGCCGCGCCCGCCCGCAAGAAGAGCTGACTGTTCACCGGATCGCTCGATTCGATCAAGCTTGAGAGGAACCATCATGTCCGCCAAGGAAGTGAAATTTTCCGGCGACGCCCGCGAGAAGATGCTGCGCGGCGTCGACATTCTCGCCAACGCCGTCAGGGTGACGCTGGGCCCGAAGGGCCGCAACGTCGTCATCGAGAAGTCCTATGGAGCGCCGCGCGTCAGCAAGGACGGCGTGACCGTCGCCAAGGAAATCGAACTTAAAGACAAGTTCGAGAACATGGGCGCGCAAATGGTGCGCGAGGTCGCCTCGAAGCAGAGCAGCGTGGCGGGCGACGGCACGACCACCGCGACGGTGATCGCGCAGGCGATCGTCAAGGAGGGCGTGAAGGCGGTCGCCGCGGGCGCAAATCCGATGGACCTCAAGCGCGGCGTCGACGCGGCCGTCAAGGCGGTCGGCGAGCATCTCAGGAAGATGAGCCGCAAGGTCACCAATTCCGCCGAAATCGCCCAGGTCGGCGCGATCTCGGCCAATGGCGACAAGACGATCGGCGACTTGATCGCGCGGGCCATGGACAAGGTCGGCAAGGAGGGCGTGATCACGGTCGAGGAGGCCAAGACCGCCGACACCGAACTCGACGTGGTCGAGGGCATGGAGTTCGACCGCGGCTATCTCTCGCCCTATTTCATCACCAACGCCGAGAAGATGCTGGCCGAGCTCGAGGACCCGTACATCCTCATCCACGAGAAGAAGCTCTCCTCGCTGCAGCCGATGCTCCCCGTTCTGGAAGCGGTGGTGCAGACCGGCAAGCCGCTTCTCATCATCGCCGAGGACATCGAGGGCGAGGCCTTGGCGACCCTGGTGGTTAACAAGCTGCGCGGCGGCTTGAAAGTGGCCGCGGTCAAGGCGCCCGGCTTCGGCGATCGCCGCAAGGCGATGCTCGAGGACATCGCGATCCTGACCGGCGGCACGATGATCGCCGAGGACCTCGGCATCAAGCTCGAGAACGTCGCTCTCAACATGCTGGGCAAGGCGAAGCGGGTGAGGATCGAGAAGGAGAACACCACGATCATCAACGGCGCCGGCGCGAAGA
>DATNBG010000232.1:0-2546 GCA_035572075.1 Roseiarcus sp.
TCGAACTGAAGCTCGGCCTCGAAGGCCTTGAGTTCAGCGCGCTCAGCCGCGGTCGCGGGTTTCGCGACCTCGTCGAAATTGAGCATCCCCGGTGATTTCGCCGTTCCGAGGCGGATCACGAATTCGAGCCTGGGCAAGCCCTTCGACCTGAGCCGGCCCGGTTCGGCGGCGTCGATCTCGGGCGCGCAGGTTCTGAGCGAGGCGAAATAGTCGTTGTTCTTGTGGCCCGGGCTCAGGATCAGCGCCCGGCAGCCGGATTTCTTGATCGCGTAGTCGAATTCATGGCTCCGGTAGGCGGGATTGATGTTGACGAGGATGATCCCGGCGAGCGCGGTGCCGAATTGCGCCAGAACCCACTCGCTGACATTGGCCGACCAGATGCCCACCCGGTCGCCCTTCTCCAAGCCTAGCTTGCGCAGGCCCACCGCGAGGTCCTCGGACCGGCGCAGGAGGTCGGCATAGGTCCAGCGCACGTTCTGGTGGCGGGTGACCTGCGCCGGCCGCTCCGGCCCCTCGGCCGTGACGCGGCGCAGAAGCCCACCGATCGTCTCGCCGATCAGCGGCGTCGGGGAGGCGCCGTGGACGTAGGATTGGGTGAGCAGGGCCATCGAAGTTTCGCTCCCTTTGCGCGTTCGCCGTCATCGCGAGGACCCGCGGGCTTGACCCGCGGGGACGCGGCGATCCAGGAGATCGTCGGGCGCCCTGCGGCCCCTGGATTGCTTCGCTCCGCTCGCAATGGCACGGCAGCTGTTGACAATCGTCTATCACAATTCGCGCAAGTATGCGGCAGGCTTTTGACTGAGCGTCCGCCAGGCGCCGATCATGCCGAGAGAGACGGTGATCGCAAGGCCCCCGCCCGCGGCGGCGAGCGCGGCCCGCCAATCAAAGGCGAAACTGAGCTGCATGACGCGCTCGACGGTCCACCAGGCGGCGAGCGTTCCCGCCGCGACCCCGAAAACCGCGGTCGCGGCGCCCAGAAGGGCGTATTCGATCAGGAACATCACAGCCAGCCGGCCGCGCGTCGCGCCGAGGATTTTCAGGATGGTCGCGTCGGCGAGCCGGGCGCGCCGGTTGGCGGCCAGCGCCCCCGCGAGCACCAGGACCGACGTGGTCAGCGCGACGCCGGTCGCGGCGCGGATGGCGAGCGCGAGCTTCATGACCAGCTTTTCGACATTGGCCATGACTTCACTCACCCGGACGCTGGCGACGGCCGGGAACTCGCTCGCCACGGCGCGCATGAGCCTGATCTCGGCCTTGGGCGCTACGGCGGGCAGGGCGGCGGAGACCAGTTCGGTGTAAGGCGCGCCTCGAAGCGTGTTGGGCGAATAGACCAGCACGAAATTGATCGCGTAGCTTTTCCAGTTCACTCTTCGCAGGTTCGCGACCTTCGCTTTGATGTCGCGGCCGAGCACGTTGACCACCACCGTGTCGCCGACATGGAGGCCGAGCCCCTCCGCCACCCCTTTCTCCATCGAGACGAGCGGCGGGCCTGAATAGTCCGCGGGCCACCATGCGCCAGCCACGACCTCGGAGCCCTCGGGCGGCTTTTCGGCGAAGGTGACGCCGCGATCGCCTTCCAGCGCCCAGGCGGCCTTGTCGCTGGGCTTGACCTTCTCGACCGGCGTTCCCGCGATTGTGACGAACCGTCCGCGCAAGATCGGCGTCTCGCTGATCTTGACGCCCGGGGCTTCGCGCTTGAGGAAGTCGACAAAGGCTTGCGCATCAGAGCCGCGCACATCGAGGAAGAAGAAGCTCGGCGTCACGCCGGGCTGAGCCTCACGCAATTCGGCGCGCATGTTGAAGTCGACAAGGGTGAGCGCGACCAGCGCGGTGAGGCCGAGGCCGAGCGACAGGACGACCGAGGGCGTCAGCGCGCCGGGCCTGTGGATCGCGGCGAGCGCCATCCGCGGCTCGACGAAGCGCGACCGGGGCGCGTGGCGCGCGAGGACAGCAATGCCGAATGCGACCGCTCTCAGCGCGACGAAGGCCGCGACGGTCGCTCCGGTGACCATCGCCGCGATCGACCGTTGCGGGCTGGTCACGACAGCCAGCGCGGCGAGCGCGGCGCCGGCGAGCGCCGCAAGGCCAAGGTAGCGCCCGCGAGGCCAGCCGCGGCGCTCCTTGACCATGTCGCGGATCAGCGTCGTCACCGGCAGATCGTGCGCGCGCCCAAGGGCGGGAAGCGAGAAGGCGAGCGCGGTCAAGAGGCCATAAGCGAGCCCGAGACCTATCACGTCCGGCGCGATCGAAGGCGCAAGCGGGATCGGCAGCAAGGCGCCGAACAGCCAGGCGACCAGGAAGGGAATCGCCGAGCCGAGCGCGGCCCCGGCCAGCGCGCCGATCAGCGCGACGATCAGAAATTCGGCGAGCGCAAGCGCAACGACGCCCGACCCCGTCGCGCCGATCGCCTTGAGAATCGCGAGCGTCGCCCGTTTGCGCTCGACGAACCCCTGCGCCGCGTTGGCGACGCCGACTCCGCCGACAACGAGCGACAACAATCCGGCGAGCGTCAGATAGTCGGCGAAGCGGTCGAGGTCGCGGCTGAA
>DATNBG010000233.1:0-8412 GCA_035572075.1 Roseiarcus sp.
GTCAGGCTCGCAATCGCGGGCATAGAGCGCAGGCGTCTCGCGATAGAGCCGGTTGAGATCGCGGATCCAGGCCTGGACGCCCTGATGGGGCCAGTGGTCGAGCAGCCACCAGGGAAGGGACTCCGCAGCGTTCCACTCGCTGGTCTGCCCGAACTCCTGGCCCATGAACAGGAGCTTCTTGCCGGGATGGCCCCACATGAACCCGTAGAAGGCGCGCGCGTTGGCGAAGCGCCGCCATTCGTCGCCAGGCATCTTGTACACGACCGAGCGTTTGCCGTGGACGACTTCGTCGTGCGAGATCGGCAGCACGAAGTTTTCGCTGAAAGCGTACAGAAGACCGAACGTCATTCTGTTGTGGCTCCAGCGGCGATAGATCGGATCCTGCGACATGTAGTCCAGCGTGTCGTGCATCCAGCCCATGTTCCACTTGAAGCCGAAGCCGAGGCCGCCCTGGTCGGTCGGACGCGACACGCCGGGGAAGGCGGTCGACTCCTCGGCGATGGTGACCGCTCCCGGAAAGCCTCCATAGACGAGCTCGTTGGCGCGGCGCAGGAAGGCGATCGCCTCGCGGTTCTCGTTGCTGCCGTCAGCGTTTGGCAGCCATTCGCCCTCGCGGCGGGAATAGTCGAGATAGAGCATCGAGGCGACCGCATCGACGCGGAGCCCATCAATGTGGAAGCGGTCGACCCAGTAGAGGGCGTTGCAGTAGAGGAAGTTCGCGACCTCGGTGCGGCCGAAGTTGTAGATCGCGGTGTTCCAGTCCGGATGGAAGCCCTTGCGCGGATCGGCGTGCTCGTAAAGCGCGGTGCCGTCGAACCGCGCGAGCCCATGCTGATCGGTCGGGAAATGCGCCGGGACCCAGTCGAGAATGACGCCCAGACCCGCGCCATGCGCCCGATCGACGAAGCGGGCGAACGCCGCTGGCTCGCCGAAGCGGCGGGTCGGCGCGAACAGGCCGACCGGCTGGTAGCCCCAGGATGCGTCGAGCGGATGCTCGCTGATCGGCAGAAGCTCGATATGAGTGTAGCCCATCCCGACGACATAAGGGATGAGCTGATCGGCAAGTTCGTCGTAGGTGAGGAAACGCCCGCCTTCGCCGCGCCGCCACGAGCCGAGATGCGCCTCGTAGATCGACATCGGCTTGCGCCGGGGCTCGCCTTCCCGCCGCCGGGCCATATATTCGGCGTCGGTCCAGGCGAAGTCCGAGCTCAAGGCGACGACCGAGGCGGTCGAGGGCCTGAGCTCGGCTTCGAAGCCGAACGGATCGGCTTTCAGCGGCAGCAGCGCCCCGTCCGGCCCCAGGAGCTCGAATTTGTAGATCGCCCCGGCGGTCAGTTCGGGGATGAAGATCTCCCACAAGCCGCTGTCGAAGCGCCGGCGCATCTGCGAGCGCCGGCCGTCCCATCGATTGAACTCGCCGACCACGGAAACCCGGGTCGCGTTGGGCGCCCAGACAGCGAACAGGACGCCGTCGACGTTCTCGTGACGGGTGAGCTGGGCGCCGAGCCGGCGATAGAGCTCACGGTGCGTGCCCTCTCGCGCCAGATAGTCGTCGACCGGGCCGAGCGCCGGGCCGAACGCGTATGGGTCGATATACGAATGGCGCCCATGCGCGGTCGTGACCTCGACCCGATAGGCGGGCCGCTCCTTGGCGGAGGGGATCAGCGCCTCGAAGACGTCGTCCTTGCGGCGCGGCAGCTCGGCGATGAGTTCGCCCCCGCGGGTGAGCGCGCGAACGGAGACCGCCTCGGGCGCGAACACCCGGATGACCCACCCCGCAGGCGTCTGATGCGGCCCGAGCACGGCGAAAGGATCGGAATTGCGCGCCGCCGCGATCGCGTCGAGGTCGGCTTCACGCGCTCTCCATTCCTCCCCCATGACGGTCTCCATGGTCCACGCCTCAGCTTATCGGCGCGAACGGCGCGTTCCAGATCTCTTTCGCGTATTCGGCGATCGTTCGGTCGGATGAGAACCAACCGACATTGGCGGTGTTGAGGATGCTCGAACGCAGCCAGCGCTTCCGGTCGCGCCAGGCTTCGTCAATCTTCATCTGCGTCGCCCAATAGGCGTCGAAGTCGGCGCAGATCATGAAATAATCGTGATGGGTGAGCGTATCGACGAGGCCGCGATAACGCCCCGCGTCGTCGGTCGAGAACACGCCGGAGCCGATTTGGTCGAGCGCCTCGCGCAGGATCGGGGAGGCTGCGATGTACTCAGTCGAATCGATACCCTTGGCGCGCGCGGTCTCGACCTCCGCCGCAGTTAGGCCGAAGATGAAGATGTTGTCTTCGCCGACCAGGTCGCGCATCTCGACATTGGCGCCGTCGAGAGTGCCGACGGTCAGCGCGCCGTTCAGCGCCATCTTCATGTTGCCCGTGCCGGAGGCTTCCATGCCGGCGGTCGAGATCTGCTCCGACAAGTCGGCCGCGGGCATGATGACCTCCGCCAGTGAGACGTTGTAGTTGGGCAGGAACACGACTTTGAGTAGGCCGCGCAGGGTCGGGTCCGAGTTGACGACTTTCGCGACGTCGATGGCGAGCTTGATGATGAGCTTGGCCTGGGTGTAGCTCGCGGCGGCCTTGCCGGAGAAGACCTTGACCCGCGGCGCGAAGTCGATGGTCGGGTTGGCGCGGATGGCGTTGTAGCGCGCGACCGTTTCGATGAGGTTGAGCAGTTGGCGCTTGTATTCGTGGATCCGCTTCACCTGCACGTCGAACATCGCCTCGGGGTCGACGCGCAAGTTGAGCTGATCGGAGACGACGCTTGCGAGCGCCGCCTTGCGATTGCGCCGGGCCTGCGCCACGCGCTCCTGCAGCGAAGGATCATCGGCCTGCGCGGCGAGGTCCTTGAGCGCCCGATAGTCGTCGAGCCCGCGCTCGCCGAGAGCCGAGCGAATGATCTGCGCCAGATCCGGATTGCACTCGATGAGCCAGCGGCGGAACGTGATGCCGTTGGTCTTGTTGACGATGCGGCCGGGATAGACCGAGTTCAGGGAATGGAACACGGTCTTGCGCATGAGCTCGGTGTGCAGGGCCGAGACGCCGTTGATCTTGTGCGAGCCGATAAAGGCGAGGTTCCCCATTCGCACCCGGCGCCCGGCGTATTCGTCGATGAGCGAAATCGTGGCGAGCATGCCCGCGTCGACGAATCCTCGTCTGCGCGCGCCGTCGAGATGGGCCGCATTGATGAGATAGATGATTTGCATGTGGCGGGGCAGCACCCGCTCCATCAACGGCACCGGCCAGGTTTCGAGCGCCTCCGGCAAGAGGGTGTGGTTGGTGTAGGAGAACGTCGCCTGCGCGATCGACCACGCCTCGTCCCACTCGACCTTGTTGAGATCGACGAGAATGCGCATGAGCTCGGCGATGCCGATCGCCGGATGGGTGTCGTTGAGCTGGACGGCGGCGTGCTCGGCCAGGGTGCGCACGTCGCCCCACTGCTTGATGTGGCGGCGAATGAGATCGAGGAGCGAAGCGGAAGTGAAGAAGTACTCCTGCCTCAGCCGCAGTTCCTGGCCCGCCGGAGTGGCGTCGCTGGGGTAGAGAACCTTGGAGATCGCCTCGGCTCTCACGGCTTCCGAAAACGCGCCGACATAATCGCCGGCGTTGAAGGCTTCGAGCTTCAAGGGGTCGGGCGCGCGCGCCGACCACAGGCGCAGCGTGTTCACGTGCCGGCCGCGCCACCCGACGATCGGCGTATCGTAGGCGACCGCTTCCACGGTTTCGGCCGGGCGCCACACGTGATGGCTGCGCTCGTCCTCTCCGTGGACCAATTCGACAGAGCCGCCGAAGCCGATCGCATAATTGTATTCGGGGCGGACGAATTCCCAGGGGTTGCCGTTGACGAGCCAGTCCTCCGGCGCCTCCCGCTGCCATCCGTCCCGGATGATCTGGCGGAAGAGGCCGTTGTCGTAGCGGATGCCGTAGCCGTGCGCGGCGATGGATAACGTCGCCATGCTGTCCATGAAACAGGCGGCGAGGCGGCCGAGGCCGCCATTGCCCAGCGCCGCGTCGGGCTCGATCTGGCGCAGGTCCGAAAGCTTAACGCCGAGCCCGTCGAGGGCTTCCCGCATTGGCTCAGCGGCGCCGAGATTGGTCAGGGCGTCGAACAAGAGGCGGCCGATCAGGAACTCGAGCGAAAGATAGTAGACGCGCTTGCGCCCGTCGGCGTAGACGGCGTTCAGGGATTCGAGCCAACGGCGAACGATGATCTCGCGGGTGGCGAAGGCGACCGCCAGAAACCAGTCCCGCGGCGTGGCGACTTCCGGCGTCTTGCCGACGGCGTAGGTCAGTTTCGCCAGCACCGCGGCCTTGAGTTCCTCGGCGGAATGGGGACGGACCTCCGCGGCCTGCTCAGCGGGCTTGTCCGTGGCGACGAGTTCGTCCATGAAGCCTCCCGCGCTCCTGCCGACCCCCGGCCACGCTAGCGCGTTCGATGTTAAAACACGGGGCCCGGGCCGCACAATCTCCCCTAAGCTGCCGAAAAGGGGATACAGCGTTTCGGCTCAAAATCCGTCGAAATCAAAGGGTGGCCTGCTCCGCCGAGCCGCGGGGCCGGCGTCCCGTCACCGGTTCGGGCTCGTTCCCGGAGGGGAATCCGCGGGCGGCTTCGCGGCGCGGATTTGCGCTTGAAGGGCGTTGAGCTCGGCGGTCGCGGAGGCGATCTCGCCCTGCAGGGTCTGGAACTCCCTGCGCGCGGCGTCGGTCTGAGCCTGAGCGTCGGCGAGAGCCCTGCGAGCGGCGTCCACCTCGCCCTGCAAGCGGCTCTCTTCGGCGGAAAGGGACTGCTCCTGGCTCTGCATCGCCGCCATGCGGTCGGTTTCCTCCTTAAGCCTGGCGTCGACGGCCTGCAGGTCACGCGTCTTGGCGCCCGCCTCCTCCTGCGCGCCGGAAATGGCGAGTTTGGCGTCGCCGATCTGCTTGGTCAGATCGGCGAGTTCATTTTGCGCCGACGCCCTCGCGGCCGAGGCGTCCGACAGCGCCTTTTCGGCGGCGGCCGCCCGCTTCTTGAGGTCGGCGGCGGCGCCGGCCTTCTTTTCGAGATTTTGCAAGTCCGAGGCAAGGGACTCGCGCACCTTTTCCGCGGCCGTCATTTGGCCGATCAACTGAGACTGCGTCCGCGCGCCTTGCCACCAGACGACTCCGGCGGCGAGCCAGCCGACGGCTGCCAGGGCCGCCAGCGCCGGGGAAATCAGCCGGTGCGGCTGTTGGTCGCTTTCATCCGCCATGACGCGTCCCGTTTAGGCGTCGCGGGTCGGGCGCGATCGCCTTGAGCCTGGAGGGATGGCGCCATATTGCGGTCGCCGCTGCAGTCCGCCAAGCACAAAATTGACGCTTTCCGTCGAACGGCCGTGCGTTGAGGGGCCTCAATAAAGGCGGAAAAAGGCGTCAACGGTCGCGGCGTCGTTGCGGTCGGCATTGCGCCAAAAGCGGCCCGGAGAATTTTTTATTTGTCAACGACTCGCCGCGCCGTCTATTGTCGCGCCGCGCCGGAATCGAGGGGGCGCGGCGCGAGGAGACAGTTATGCGCGTACGCTTAAACGCGATCACGGCGAGCCTTGCGGCAATGTTGGTTCCGCTCATCGCGCCGAAGGCGGGGGCGGCCCTTGTCGGCGCCCCGCATGACGGGGGGATCGGCTTTCTCCCGTCCAACAGCCCGATCGCCGACGACCTCGTCTGGCTGCACAACGACATTCTGCTTCCCGTGACCGGCGCCATATGCCTGCTGGTGCTGGGGCTCATCGTCTATATTCTCTGGCGCTTCAACGAGACCGCCAATCCCGTGCCTTCGCGGCGGACGCACAACGGCCTGCTCGAATTCGCCTGGACGGTGCTGCCGGCGCTCATCCTGGTGGTGATCGCGGTGCCGTCGTTCCGGCTGCTCGCCAAGCAGCTCATCATTCCCGCGCCGGACCTGGTGGTGAAGGTGACGGCGTCGCAATGGCACTGGAACTACGGCTATCCGAAATCCGCGGGCGGCTTCGCCTTCGATTCGCTCTACGTGGAGGACAAGGACCTCAAGCCCGGCCAGCCGCGCGTGATCACTGCCGATGAGGCGATGGTCGTTCCGGTCGGCAAGGTGGTCGAAGTCGACGTCACCTCGCAGGACGTCATTCACTCGTTTTCCGTGCCCTCGTTCGGGATCAAGATCGACGCGATCCCGGGCCGCCTCAACAAGACCTGGTTTAAGGCGGATCAGGTGGGGATGTTCTACGGGCAATGCTCGAACATCTGCGGCATTGACCACGCGTTCATGCCGATCAACGTGCGCGTGGTCAGCGAGGCGGACTATCAAGCCTGGCTCGTCCAGGCCAAGAAAGAATACGCGGTCTCGGACGGCGTCGATGTCGCCTCGAGGCCGCTCGCCCATCCTTAGAATCGGCGCCGTCTTGGGCCAGCCGATCATGCACCACCGGAGTCGTTAAACCATGGCGTCCGTCACCGACGTTTCTCATCACGGCCTCGCGGTCGACCGCGATCACGGGCATGAGCACCACATCCCGACCGGCTGGCGGCGGTTTCTCTATTCCACCAACCATAAGGACATTGGAACGCTCTATATCGTTTTCGCGATTTGCGCCGGCATCATTGGGACCACGCTTTCGATCCTGATCCGCGCCGAGTTGATGACCCCGGGAATGCACGTATTCCCGCTGATTTCAAGGATCATGACTGGCGACGGATCGATCGACGCCGCCAAGAACGCGTACAACGTGGTCTTCACCAGTCACGCCATCATCATGATCTTTTTCATGGTGATGCCGGCGATGATGGGCGGATTCGGCAATTGGATGGTTCCGCTCCTGATCGGCGCGCCGGACATGGCGTTTCCCAGGCTCAACAACCTGTCTTTCTGGATGCTGGTCGCGGCCTTCACGCTTCTGATGTGCTCCCTGTTCGTCGAAGGCTCGCCGGGGGAGCATGGCTTCGGCGGCGGCTGGGTGCTCTATCCTCCGTTTTCGGGCGTAGTTGGCACGCCAGGTCCGGCGGCGGATTTCGCCATCCTGACATTTCATCTGGCGGGCATCTCGTCGATCCTCGGCTCGATCAATTTCATCGCCACGATCTTCAATATGCGCGCGCCGGGCATGACCATGTTCCGCATGCCGTTGTTCGTGTGGTCGGTGCTGGTGACCGCTTTCCTGCTGTTGCTTTCGCTGCCGGTGCTCGCGGGCGCGCTGACCATGCTGCTGACGGACCGCAACTTCCACACCACGTTCTTCGAGCCGTCCGGCGGCGGCGACCCGATCCTCTATCAGCATCTGTTCTGGTTCTTCGGCCACCCCGAGGTCTACATCCTGATCATTCCCGGGTTCGGCATGATCAGCCAGGTGGTGGCGACCTTCTCGAAGAAGCCGATCTTTGGCTATGCCGGCATGGTCTATGCGATGGTGGCGATAGGCTTTCTCGGGTTCGCCGTTTGGGCCCATCACATGTTCACAACCGGCATGTCGCTCGACGCCCAGCGCTATTTCGTGTTCGCCACCATGGTGATCGCGGTGCCGACTGGCGTTAAGGTGTTTTCGTGGCTGGCGACGATGTGGGGCGGCTCGATTTCGTTCAGGCCCCCGATGCTGTGGGCGATCGGCTTCGTGTTCGTCTTCACGGTCGGCGGCGTCACCGGCGTTGTGCTCGCCAACGCCGCCGTCACCCGCTATCTGCATGACACCTATTATGTCGTCGCGCACTTCCACTACGTCATGTCGCTCGGCGCGGTGTTCGCGATTTTCGCCGGCTTCTACTACTGGTTCCCGAAGATGACCGGCTACCTCTATGACGAGAGGCTGGCGAAGTGGCATTTCTGGGCGATGTTCGCCGGAAGCAATATCACGTTTTTCCCGCAGCATTTCCTTGGCTTCCAGGGAATGCCGCGCCGTGTCGTCGACTACACGGAAGCCTACGCGTTCTGGAATTTCGTATCCTCGGTCGGCGCCTACATTTCGGGGGCCGGCACCATCCTGTTCATCTACCTCATCTACGAAGCCTTCAAGGCGAGGCGCCCGGCGCCGGCGAACCCCTGGGGGCCGGGCGCCACGACGCTCGAATGGCAGGTGCCGTCTCCGGCGCCGTTCCATACCTGGGAAACGCCGCCGCAGATTTTCGGCGACGAGGGCGCTCACGCGCCGGCGATCGCGGGGCACGGGAGCCCGGCGTGACGGATAAAGGCGGCTATCACGACGGCACGACCGTATCGGTTAGCGGCCGCGCGCGGCGCAACAATCGGCTGATTGGCGTCGGCGGGGTAACGCTGGCGGTGACCATGATCGGCCTGACCTACGGCGCGGCGCCGTTCTATACCGCCTTCTGCCGCGCGACCGGCTATGAGGGCACGCCGCAGCGGGTGCGGGCCAATACCGACGCGGAGGGCCATCGGATTCTCAGGGTCGGATTCGACGCCAATGTCGCGCCGGGG
>DATNBG010000234.1:0-6226 GCA_035572075.1 Roseiarcus sp.
GTGATGCCCGCTGCTCCGAATCGACCCTGCAGGAGGTCATTGCCGAAAATGCGTGGTTCGTTCAGGTTGTCGGCCAAATCGCGGATACGGTTGGTCACGGGCGCCGGCGCCGCCTTGACGACATTGGCGACCGGGTCGAGCACCACCTGATTGACCCGGAGAACGCCGCGATTGAATTGCTCGTTGGGGTCGTCGATCGGCAGCGACGCGTCGCGGGGAACGCCCGCGCACGCGGCGACGAGCGCCGTCAATCCCAACGCCCCCAGCCGTCCGATCCAACCCTGAACGCCCCGCATGCGTTGACAATTCCTCTCGAAATTCTGCGCGAAACGGCGGTTCTCCGCGCAGGTCCGGCGAAGGACCTGTTCGGGGAACGCCAGCTCCGGCTCGTGAAATCAGACCAAGCCCTGCCACGCAGGCTAGCAGAGCGGCCCGTCCGCGACTATCACCCTTTTGCCACAGTGCGGCCCATTTATGCTGGAGCCCGGATCAGCCCTCTGGATGCGACTTGCCCTGCGTCGCTAGAAGCGCCGGCTGGAACAGGACGGCGGCGGAGAGGGTGGTCACGAGCGAGAGCGCCATCAGCTTGCCCATGCTGGACGTGCCCGGATGGTGGGAAAACCACAACGAGCCGAAGGCGGTCGCGGTCGTGCAGGCGCTGAAGAACACCGCCCGCGTCAGGCTCGACTGCAAAAAGTTATGCTCCCCCGCTCTCCACGCCATGATGTAGTAGATTTTGAACGCAACACCCACCCCGAGCAAGAGCGGCAGCGCGATGATGTTGGCGAAATTCAGTTTGAGCCCGATCGCCACGCAAATTTCGAGCGTAACGATGATGGCGACCAGGAGCGGCACGAGGGTCAGCGCCACATCCCTTAGACGCCTCAGCGCCACGAACAGGATCAGCGCGATCGACAGAAGCGACCAGACGGCGGCCTGGAGAAACGCCCTGACGATGGTCTTCGCAGCCTCGACGACGAACACCGGCGCGCCGGAGGCCCCAGGCGCCACACCGCGCACCGCATCGACGAAGCGGTGCAGGACGGCGTTGTCGGCGCTGTCTCCGCTCGGCGCCGCCTCGACCCTGACCTCTCCGTCGGCCGCGACCCAGTCGCTCTTGAGCGACGGCGGAAGCGTATCGATCGTGACCTGCCCGGCCTTGAGCAGTTCGCGAACCTGGCGAAGCGTGGTGAGGAGCGGCTCGACCAGCGTCCGCTCGGCCTCCTCCCTGACCGAGGGGGGCGCTTTCGCGAGGCCCATGAGCTCGCCCGCGAGGCGCCGCGCCTCCGCCGCGGCCGGGCTTTTCAGGCTGTCCGGGGCCGCGGCGGCGAGTTCGCCCGCCGTCTTCACGATCGCCGCCAGCGTTTCGGCCGGGGCCGGCGCGGGATCGACCGCGGGATTGAGCGTATTCTCGAAGAAGAAGCTTGCGTCGTCGATGATCGCGAGCTTCTCCTCCTGGTCCTTCGGCACGAAGCTTTGCAGCGTCCTGACCTTGGCGACCTCCGGCAGTTGCTTGAGTTTTTCGGCAAGCGCCGAGGCGCTGGCGAGATCGGGCTTGAGGACGTCGATGGTGTTGGGGCTCGTATCCGGATCGCGCATCAGATCGAGCAGGGTCGAGACCGACTCGACGTGCTTCGAGCGCAGGTTCAGCGGGTTGAAGTCGAAGGTGAGGCCGCCAAGCAGCGGCAGGCCAAGAATGACGGCGGCGAGCGTGCCGCCCACGACCCAGTTACGCCGCTTGGCGAGGAAATGGTCGAGAGGCGCAAGCCAGGCCCAACCGACCGGCGCCGGCTCGCCGGCCGGCTTGAGCACGGCAAGCAGGGCCGGAAGCAGGGTGACGGCGGTCAGGAACGCTACGATCATGCCGGTTCCCGCGATCAGCCCGAGCTCGGAGAGACCGACGTAAGCCGTCGGCAGGAACGAGTAGAAGGCGGCCGCGATCGCGGCCGCGGCGAGCAGAAGCGGCCCGCCCACGCCGCGCCCGGTGTGCTCGAGAGCCTCGACGAGATCGCGGTCGGCGAACCGCTCGGCGCGGTAACGGACGGAGAACTGGATGCCGAAATCGACGCCCAGGCCGATGAACAGCACCGCGAAGGCGACGGAGATGAGATTGAGCGCGCCGACCATCATCAAGCCGATGGCGGCGGTGAAGCTCAGGCCGGCCGCGAGATTGACGAGGACGGCCAGCACGATCCGCGCCTGCTTGAGCGCCAGCCACAGGATCAGGAGAACGACAAGGATCGTCACCGCGCCGTTCAGCGCCGCGCCGTCGGCGATGGTGGCGAATTCCTCGTCGGCGAGCGGCACCGATCCGGTGAGGCGCACCCTGACGCCCCTGTCCGGCGTCAGGCCCAGTTTGGCGATCGTCGCCCGGATGGCTTTGGTCGCCTGGCCGCCGGGCTCCAGATCGCCGTAATTGAGGACCGGATGGATGTCGACAAACCGCCGAAGATCCGAGGGCTCCGGCGCCTTGCCGGAGAGCAGTCGGCGCCAGGAGAAGGCCGGATGCCGGCCCTGCTCGACCCCCTGAAGCGCGTCGGCGATCGCGGCGAACGCGGGCCTGAGATCCTCGAGCGTCGTCTTCTCATGGCGGACGCCCTCGAGCGACTGCGACACCGCGCCGAGGATGCCGCGCAGGCTCGGATCGGCGGCGAGCGTCCCCAGGAACGGCTCCGCCTTGATCAACTGCGCCATGTTGCTCTTGACGTCGTCGAGGCTGAGGAAGAGGACGCCGTCGCGGGCGAAGAATTCGCCGCCGTCCGGCCGGCTGACTTCGCGCACCACGTCCGGCCGTCCGGAGAGCGCGTTGACCAGCGCATCCGCCGCCTCGTCGGCCGCCTCCGGCGTGGTCGCGTCGATGACGGCGATCATGAGATCGGTCCGCTGCGGGAACAGCCGGTTAAGCTTCATCTCCTGCTGGCGCCAGGGCAGCGAACTCGACAAGAGCTTGCTCGAGTCGGTGTTGATGGCGATATGGCGCGAGACATAGAGGCCGGCGAGCGCCGCCGCGATGAGGAAGGCGGGAATGACGGCCCATGCATGGGCAGTCGAGAGGCGCACGACGCGCGCAATCGCTTCGACGATCAGGGCTCTGTCATGTTCGGCCATGGGACCGGGGTGGAGGGCATGGTTCGGGGCCTCCTGTCAAATTGCGAGGGGACGCGAGCGCCCCTGGCGCAGCCTGACGGCGCTTGTTGGCGATTTGGCGGAAGGCCGGCAAAGTTATTGCGAAGGGGAGCGCGTTCGCGGGCCAGACTAACCGAACCGCGCGCCGAGCCGCTCCATCGCCGGTCGGAAGTCCGGGAAGCTGGTCGCGATCATCGCGGCGTCGTCGACCGTCATCGGCTCGAGGCTGGCGAGCCCCATGATGAGAAAGCTCATCGCGATCCGATGATCCATGTGGGTGAGCGCCGTTCCGCCGCCGCGCGGGCGCCCGCCTTCGACGATCAGATCGTCGCCTTCGATCGCGCAGTCGACGCCGGCGGCCTTCAGCCCCGCGGCGACGGCGGCCAGGCGATCGCTCTCCTTGACCCTCAATTCGTGCAGGCCCCGCATCCGCGTCGCGCCGGAGGCAAAGGACGCCGCGACCGCCAGGATCGGATATTCGTCGATCATCGAGGGCGCGCGGGCGGCTGGAACGTCGACCCCGTGGAGCGTGCCCGCGCGCACCCTCAAATCCGCGACCTCCTCGCCGCCTTCGATACGCTGGTCGAGCGCCTCGATATGGGCGCCCATTTCCTTGAGCGTGGTGAGAAGCCCGGTCCGGAGCGGATTCATCATCACGCCCTCGACCACGATGTCCGAGCCCGGAACGATCGAGGCGGCGACGATGGGGAACGCCGCCGACGAGGGATCGCCCGGAACGACGACGGCCGCCGGGCGCAGTTCCGGCCGGCCGATCAGCGTGATCCGCCGCCCCTCGCCCTCCGGCGTCACCGTGACCTCGGCGCCGAAATGGGCGAGCATCTTTTCGGTATGGTCGCGCGAGGCCTCCCTTTCGATCACGGTCGTCTTGCCCGCCGCGTTGAGGCCGGCGATGAGGACGGCCGACTTGATCTGGGCCGAGGCGACGGGCGTGCGGTATTCGATCGGCGCCGGATCGCGCGCGCCCTTGAGCACGATCGGACAGCGGCCTCCTTCAGTCTCGGAGACGACTTGAGCGCCCATGAGTCTCAGCGGATCGAGGATGCGCCGCATCGGCCGCTTGCGTAAGGAAGCGTCGCCGTCGAAGCCGGCGGTCACTCCATGACCGCCGACGACGCCCATCATCAGGCGGCAGCCAGTGCCGGCGTTGCCGAAGTCGAGCGTTTGCCGCGGGGCCAGGATCGCGCCGACGCCGACCCCCTGAATTCGCCATGCGCCAGGCCCGCGCCGGTCGATGACCGCGCCGAGCGCCTGGCAAGCCTTGCCGGTTCTCATGACGTCGTCGCCCTCGAGCAGCCCTTCGACCGTCGTCAAGCCACAAGAGAGAAGGCCGAACAGAAAGGCGCGATGCGAGATCGACTTGTCGCCCGGCGGCCTGACCCGCCCCTTGAGCGGCCTCGAGCGTTTGGCGCTGAGCGGCGAAGCGGCGGGCGGAGGCGAGAAAACGGACACGGGCGAAACGGCCTTGGCTTTAGCCGGCGCGAGCCGCGCCGGCGTAAGGGACCGCGCTCGTATCACCGGCGCTGGAAACTGTCGACCGCCGATCCATATGGCGCATTGACAAAGGCCGGGGGCCGCGACTAACGGAGCCCGCCGAAATTCCGTCCTCAACCACCGGGAATCGATCGCCTTGGCCAAACCCGAACTCGGAAGCAAGCATCAGTGCCAGAACTGCGGCGCCAAATTCTTCGATCTCAACAAGGATCCGGTCGTCTGCCCGAAATGCGGGACCGTGTTTCAGGGCGCGGCGCGGGCGCGGGCGCCCGCAAAGCCTGAGGAAGAGGAGAGCGAGCTGGCGACGCCCGCCGGCGTTGACGTGGTCTCGCTCGACGAGGTGGAGGCCAGCGAGGAGAAGGCCGCCGAACCGGTCGCCGACGACCTCGACGTCGGGGAGGACGCCGAGGACGACGGGGCCGAGGATCCGTTCCTGGAAGAGGAAGAGGAAGATGACGACGACGTCAGCAACCTCATCGACGGCGACATCGCCCCCGACGAGGAAGCCTGAACCGCGCCGGACGGCGCCAGGCGGCCCGCGGAGGGCCGCGACGCAAGCGGTATTTTTCGGCTCGCGGCCCTTGTGGGGCGCGCCGGTTTGCGGTTATACCCGCGCCCTCTAAAGCGCCGCTTCGCCCCAATCGAAGCGAGCCGTGATGTTTTGGGAGAATGGGGCCATAGCTCAGTTGGGAGAGCGCTTCAATGGCATTGAAGAGGTCGTCGGTTCGATTCCGTCTGGCTCCACCATCATCCAATGACATCGTCCAAATCGTCAGCATCGAACGCAAGCGCGACAGCGAAGCTCGCCGGCTTCAAGGCCCTGACGTTCGACTGCTACGGCACGCTGATCGACTGGGAATCGGGGATGATCGAGGCGCTCAAGCCCCTGACCGGCAAGGCGCCGCGGAAGCTCACGCGCGACGAAATCCTCGAAGCGCACGCGCGCCATGAATCCTTCCAGCAGATCCAGACGCCGGCCAAGCCCTATCGCGAGCTGCTGGCGACCGTCTATCGCCGCCTCGCCGAGGAATGGGGCGTCGCGGCCAGCTGGGCCGACTGCGCGGCCTACGGCCGGTCGATCCGGAATTGGCCGGCGTTCGCCGATTCCCCCGCCGCGCTTCAGTATCTCAAGCGCCACTACAAGCTGGCGATATTGTCGAATGTCGACAACGAGAGCTTTTCCTTCAGCAACGAGAAGCTCGGGGTCGATTTCGACGCGGTCTACACCGCCGAGGACTGCGGCTCCTATAAGCCATCGAAGCGCAATTTCGACTATATGCTGGCCAAACTCAGGACGCTGGGGATCGAGAAGCAGCAGATCCTACACACCGCCGAGAGCCTGTTCCACGACCATGCGCCCGCGAACGAGCTTGGCCTCGCCTCATGCTGGATTCACCGGCGCCATGGCCAAAAGGGCTCGGGCGCGACCGTGGCGCTCAAGCCGGCGCCCAGATACGATTTCCGCTTCGAGAGTCTGGCCCACATGGTCGAGGCGCATCGGGAAGCGCTGAAAGCCTGATGGACAAGCCGCCGATCGTCTACGACGACTTCGCCAGGGTCGACATCCGCGTCGGCCGCATCGTCGCGG